>JAGZRY010000063.1 GCA_018381425.1 Haemophilus parainfluenzae | reverse complement strand
GGCGCAGAAGTACGAATAGTGGCATTGGGAAAAAGTTTACTCATTTTGCTTTCCTATATTTAATTAATTTTAAGATAGACTGAGTGTAACAAAATTAACATCCTCATTAAAGGTTTAGACGTCTAGATGGATGTGAATTTTATTGTAATTTTATATGAATGGAATTGATATAAAATTTAAAAAGAAAAAGTGCGGTTTAAATTTCTCTTAAATTTTGACCGCACTTTCAGTAATTAACGATAGTTTACTTGTTCACTATCGGATAAATGAATGGTAGTTTTTGCCAGCTGTGTCTCAGAAATCACCTTACCATGACGAATAGAATAACGTGTAGGAACTTGACGGCGTACGGCATCAAAGCCATTTTCTGCAGGCAATACAATAAAGTTTGCACTGTTACCTTCTTGGATTCCATAATCTGTTAAACCTAATGCTTTCGCACTATTTTCAGTGACCAATTTCAAACCATCATTAATTTGACCATATCCCATCAACTGGCAAACATGTAATCCCATGTGTAATACTTGTAGCATGTTCGCTGTACCGAGCGGATACCAAGGATCAAACACGTCATCATGCCCAAAACAGACATTGATGTTATTTTTGAGCATCTCTTTTACTCGCGTTACACCGCGACGTTTTGGATAGGTATCAAATCGTCCTTGAAGATGAATATTCACTAATGGGTTTGCCACAAAATGAATTTTTGACATTTTTAGTAATCGGAAAAGGCGTGACGCATAAGCATTATTATATGAGTGCATAGCCGTTGTGTGGCTTGCTGTCACCTTTTCTCCCATGTCATATTTCAACGCTAATGCCGCGACCGTTTCAACAAAACGAGATTGTTCATCATCAATTTCATCACAATGAATATCAATCTGCTTGTTGTACTTGCGAGCAATATCAAAAGCGATATGCATGGATTCCACACCATATTCACGGGTAAATTCAAAGTGTGGTATGCCACCAACAACATCTGCGCCCATCGCCATAGCCTGATCTAATAGTTTCTCGCCATTTGGATAAGACAAAATACCTTCTTGTGGAAATGCAACAATCTGTAAATCCACCCAAGGTGGCGATTTCTTTTTTAACTTCAAGCATGGCTTTTAATGCTGTTAATGTTGGATCAGAGACATCAACATGAGTACGGACATACTGAACTCCATTTGCAATCTGCCATTTTAATGTCTTCCATGCTCGAGATTTTACATCTTCATGGCTTAATAATGATTTACGCTCAGCCCAACGCTCAATCCCTTCAAATAAGGTACCAGATTGATTCCAATTAGGCTGCCCTGCTGTTTGTGTTGCATCTAAATGAATATGAGGTTCTACAAATGGAGGATAAATAATACCTTCTTCACCATCGAGTATCTCACCCGAATAATTAAAAACCTCATTTTGAGAAAAAATTCGACTAATTTTTCCCTCTTCAATTAAAATCTGCCATAACCCTTCTCGATTATGAATATGTACATTTTTAACTAACATCCGTTTTCCTTATTTCATCGCTAATTTTTTACCGAGTAATGGTGTTAAAACCAAATAGGTAACCGCCCCACCAATCACCGCGTTCACAGGGATAATGCCAGGTAGCAATTTACCACAAGCCACACCAACAATAACTGAAACGATAGCAGTCCAATTTATATTTAAGAATTTAGCTTGTTCAAAATTTTCATAGGCTTTACGACGTAAAATATAATCAGCAATAATGACACCACCAACAGGAGGAATTGCCGAAGATAAGAAAGTAAGCCAACCGACAAAATTATTGTATAACCACAAGGCACATAAGGTTCCGATAATACCATTAACGACAGATAAAGTGCGGCTACTTAATCCTGTAATATTCGCAAAACCTAAACCTGAAGCATAAAGCGCATTATCATTTGTCGTCCAAATGTTTAAACCGAGCACAATAATGGCTGGAATAATAAGACCTTGAGCAACCATCACATCAGAAATATCCGACATTCCAGTCACGGCCGCACCTGCTGCCCCAAAAATAAACATTAATGAGTTACCTAAAAAGAAAGCAATCATACTAATAATGATTGCTTGCTTTGCTTTTCGACCAAATCGAACAAAATCGGCAGTTAATGAACCTGCACTAATAAAGGATCCTACAACTAATGTGATCGCCATTGAGAGAGAAAGGCTTTCTTTTGGCACAATATGTTGCAATACTTCTAAGCCACCAGCATTTGTGACGGCAAGGTAAACCGAGTAAGAACCTAATATGGCAATGGCTGGCACCGCAATAGTTGAAAGAATAGTCAGTGCCGAAATACCAAAGAAGACAGTAATCGTCATCAATAAACCAGAGCCAAGAATTAAATAATTAACATCAATACCAGTCACTTTATTAACTGGGATTGCAAACATCGCCACGCCAACACCAAACCAACCAACTTGAGTGCCCCAAGCAATAAAGATGGTAACCACGAACCTCGAACCCCAAAGGAATAGCGTGCTAAAATATGCGTAGTTAACCCAGTTTTGGCTCCGATATACCCGAGGAAAGAGGTATAAATACCTAACATTAAGTTACCTAGAATAACGGCAAGCCAGAAATCATTATAGGTTAATGATGTTCCTAATGCTCCCCCCGTCCACATACTCGCTGAAAAGAATGTTAAACCTAACATGACAAATGTTAACGCTACCGCACCTTTTCGCTCATTTAAAGGAACAGGTTTTAAACTAAAATTTTCCGAACTCATGAAATAATCTCCTCCCGAATAAAAAATTGAGGCATTCTAATACGACAAAAACACAAAAGCAAACGTTTGCGCTGATTGTTTTATCAAAAAATAAATAAAAAATACCCGCACTTTCGCGGGTATTGATGATTAGTTGAAGAAACTGGACACATAAGAAATTATGGTTTTTCCACTTAATATTGCCATGATAATCACAACAAACCAGCCCGCAAAAGCTAAGCAAATGGGATGTTTATAACTTCCAACAATGTCACTTCGGTAGGCTGCTAGCAGAATTAATGCGAGTGCAATTGGGAGAATTAAACCATTCAATGTTCCCACAAAGACTAATACCGCTGCAGGTTTTCCGACCGTCACCAAAATAACTGTAGAAATCACAATAAAGGCAATAATCCAACGATTACGGTTACGTTCAATGGTTGGGCAAAGACTGGTTAGGAAAGAAACTGAAGTATAAGCCGCCCCAATCACTGATGTAATCGAAGCTGCCCAAATCACGACGCCAAATAACACTTGCCCCAAATTCCCAGCCACATATTCAAAAGGTGTTTCCGCGGGGTTTTTAGGATTAAGAGGAATGCCTTTTACCACGATGCCAAGTACTGCGAGGAATAACACAATTCGCATTGTTGAAGCAATCAAAATAGCCGAAACAGAACTTCGGCTCACTTCAGCCATGGCTTTTTCACCTTGGATCCCCGCGTCTAGTAAGCGGTGAGCGCCAGCAAAGGTAATATATCCCCCTACGGTTCCTCCAACTAATGTCACAATTGCGATAGGATCAATTTGCTCTGGAATAAAGGTGCGATATGCCGCCTCAACAACAGGTGGTTCCGTTTTAAACATGACATAAAACGTGAGTGCAATCATGATAAAACCCATTAATTGGGCAAAACGATCCATTAATAATCCAGCTTCTTTACGCAAGAAAATCAAAATGGCAATAACACCGCTAATGATTGCACCCGTTTCTGGCGCAATACCGAACATCGAGTTTAAACCAAGACCTGCGCCCCCCACATTACCAATGTTAAACGCGAGTCCCCCCATCACAATAAGTGCAGCAAGGAAATATCCCGCACCAGGAAAAACCGCATTAGAAATATCTTGCGCTCGCTTTCCTGATACCACCACAATTCGCCAAATATTAAGCTGAGCTCCAATATCTAACAAAATAGATAGCAAAATCACAAAGCCAAAACTAGCTAATAAGGTGTTTGTAAAAGTTGCCGTTTGAGTTAAAAAACCCGGACCTATTGCTGAAGTCGCCATTAAAAATGCTGCCCCCAGCACCGCATTTCGGCGGTGATTGATTGATGCCATAAAGCACCTCCCTTGTTAAGTTGATGTTGTGTGTTATGTTTATTCGGCTTATGCCGTTATTGTTATATGATTTTTTTCTAATTCTTCCACAATGCGTGCTGCAAATTGTAGAGAATGTTGATTATCGCCATGTAAACATATACTTTCTGCTTTCACTGGCACAAGGCTTCCATCAATAGCTTTGACTTGACTTTCTGTTACCATTTGTAACACTTGTTGAATGGCTTCCTCATCGGACTCCACCATGGCATTCGGTTGCGAACGAGGTACCAAACTCCCATCAGGCATATAGTGACGATCCGCAAACACTTCAGAAATGGTTTGTAAACCTTCTTCCTCAGCTACGCGTAACATTAAGCTCCCCGCCAATCCCATTAATTTTAAATTAGAATCAAATTGACGAATTGTTTGTGCAATTAAACGGGCCAATTTTTCATCTTTAGCAGCTTGATTGTATAAAGCACCGTGTGGCTTAACATAACTAATTTCCGTGCCTTCCCCATCACAAATTGCTTTTAAGGCGCCAAGCTGATACCGCAAATGCGCAATTAATTCCTGTTCAGGTAAATCCATTTGAGTACGCCCGAAGTTTTCTCTATCCGGAAAACCTGGATGAGCACCAATGCGAACCTGATTTTCTTTCGCAAATCTGACCGCACTTTGCATTTCTTTTGCTCCCCCGGCATGTAAACCGCAAGCAATATTGGCAGAAGAAAGTAATTTCAATAATGCCTCATCAAAAGGAAAACCTTCGGCAATATCGGCATTTAAATCAATTTTTTTCATCAGCAATTCTCCTAATTTGATCGAGGTATATCTCATTTTTGCGACGTAATTTTGTGGCCTGTTCTAAACTAACTGCCTCAAATTGAATGGTTGAGCCTAAACGAACTTGTGCCAACGCGCCTAGATCTGCATCGATCACATTGGCAATTTTGGGATAACCGCCCGTAGTTTGCGCATCAGCCATCAAAATAATTGGTTGACCACTTGGTGGAACTTGTACACTACCAAATTGAATCGCGTGAGACAGCATTTCCAGCGGTTGTTTTAATTCTAATTTTTGCCCTTGAAAACGATAGCCCATGCGATCACTGCTGCTTTGCAACGTCCATTTACTTCGCCACCAATAATATTGGGATTTTCGTTTAAACGCCTGATATTCAGAGGACGGTAACGCATGAATCGTATGTTTAAGTGGAATGGGTGCAATCCCAATTTCACTACGTAAAATAGGATCATTTACCGTTTGTAATTGATCTCCAACTTGTAAACAACGCCCTTCTACACCGCCTATTTGAGCTCGAAGATCCGTACTACAAGAGTTCAATTCTTGGGGTAAGATAAAGCCACCTTGAACACATAAATAGCCATACATACCAATTTTTGCACGTACCATTTTCAGCACTTGCCCCGCTCTCGCCTGATAACGCCAATAAGCAAAAATCGGTTTGTCATCTAAGGTCATTTCATAAAATGCCCCCGTGACACAAAAATTCATATCTTGATGAAATTGTAATGTAATGCCACCTAAAGGCACTTCGATTGCTGGGGCTCCTTCAGCATTCCCGAGTAAAATATTACCTGCACGTAATGCTAATTTATCCATCGCCCCACAATGACTAATGCCAAATCGACGTAAACCAAAACGGCCTAAATCCTGAATTGTGGCACGGGATTGCACATCAATAACATAAATCATAGCTCAATGCCCTCCACCACAAATTTCACTGTATCGCCAGCTTGTAATAAAGTGGGTTTCGCTTGATTTTTGTCAAAGAGTGCTTGCTTGGTATGACCGATTAATTGCCATCCGCCAGGAGAGGAAAAGGGATAAATGCCAGTTTGAGCTCCACCAATACCAACAGAACCTGCTGGAACAAGTGTTCGTGGTGTGGCTCGGCGAGGCGTATGCAGGCTTTCAGGTAAACCACCCAAATAGGGAAAACCAGGTTGGAAACCAATCATATACACGGTATAGATAGGATCACTATGCATTTTAACGATCCGTTCCGGTGTTGTGTCATGTAATTTGGCGACCTCACATAAATCCTGTCCTAATTCACCGCCATAAATTACCGGAATTTCGATATGACGACCTTGAAAAGTAGAGACTTTCAATTCTGTCCAATGTTGTTCCAAGCGTTGAATAAACGGACCAAAATCCACATAAAAATCAGTGAAGACCGTAAGATTATTCATTCCCACGACAACTTCTACAATATCTTGCTCAGACTGTAGTTGATTGGCAAACGCCCAGAGTTGGCGTTGTTGTTGAAGTGAAGCTGGTGGCTGTAAAGAGCAAACCACCGCCGACTCGCTGATCGGGGTTATATTCATAGGATACCCTATATTGTGATGTTGTGTTGTTTGTTATTTTTTTGTTGTACCTCTCTTTTAAAGGATATTTATAGGTTTTGTCAAGGTTTTGTATTGAAAATAAAGTGTGATGCAGATCTCATTATTCATATTTTGATCTCAATCAAAATTACGAAATAGCGTATAATTAAAACGTCTGTTACTTAACAATGATAAAAAAGGAATAAAAATGAAAACATTGAGTGAATTTATTGTTGAACGCCAAGCAGAGTACCCAAACGCCAAAGGGGAACTTAGTGGTATTTTGTCTTCTATTCGTTTATTAGCAAAAATCATTCATCGTGATATCAACAAAGCGGGTTTAACCAATATCCTTGGTCAGTCTGGTATCGAAAATGTACAAGGTGAAAGCCAAATGAAATTGGACCTATTCGCCCATAACACTATGAATGCAGCCCTTATGTCGCGTGAAGAGGTAGCGGGTTTTGCTTCAGAGGAAGAAGAAAGCTTTATCGGTTTTGATACTGAACGCGCTCGTAATGCGAAATATATTATTTTGACCGATCCTCTTGATGGTTCATCCAATATTGATGTAAACGTTTCAGTTGGGACAATCTTCTCTATTTATCGTCGTGTATCCCCAATTGGCTCACCAGTTACCTTAGAAGACTTTATGCAACCGGGTAATAAACAAGTGGCTGCGGGTTATATCGTATATGGTTCTTCAACCATGTTAGTCTATACCACTGGTCATGGGGTGAATGGCTTCACTTATGACCCATCTATCGGCACCTTCTGTCTTTCTCATGAAAATATGCAAATGCCAAAAGAGGGAAAAATATATTCCATCAATGAAGGACAATATCTCAAATTCCCACAAGGGGTAAAAAAATACATTAAATACTGCCAAGAGGAAGATAAAGCGACTAACCGCCCTTATACTTCACGTTATATCGGTTCATTAGTGGCTGACTTCCACCGTAATTTATTAAAAGGTGGTATCTATATTTATCCAAGCGCAACGAACTACCCAAATGGTAAACTTCGTTTACTTTATGAGGGCAATCCAATTGCATTCTTAGCAGAACAAGCGGGCGGTATTGCCTCTGATGGTTACAATCGAATTTTAGATATTCAACCAACTGAACTTCACCAACGTGTACCACTTTTTGTTGGTTCTGCAGAAATGGTGAAAAAAGCAGAAGAAATGATGAGAGAATTTAAAGAAGATTAAATTCCTAAAGTGCGGTCAATTCTGACCGAACTTTTTTAGCTAACAGAAAGGAGAACCTTGTCAGTTCGCCTTTTTAATTAATGTTTGTTAATTAATCTCGTTTTCTCGCGAGTAACCACCAAATGATTGCCATAAATAGTAGGCTTGGCATTAATGCGCCTAAAAAAGCTGGCGCATTAAATACCACACTCATTTGTCCAAAAATTTCATTGACGACATAGAACAAGAATCCAAAGCAAATCCCCGTTACGATTCTCGCTCCAGCAGTGACACTACGTAATGAACCGAAGATGAAAGATAACGCAAGCATCATCATTACACCTACAGAAAGGGGCTGTAAAATCTTACGCCAATAGGTTAATTCAAAACGGCGAGAATCCTGTCCTGTTTGTTTTAAGAACGCAATATATTCATAC
>JAGZRY010000062.1 GCA_018381425.1 Haemophilus parainfluenzae | reverse complement strand
GAAGAGATAGTTGATGCTGTCAGAGATTATTTGGATTACTATAATCATCGACGGATTCAACTAAAATTAAAAGGACTGAGTCCGATACAATATCGAAAATAATTCTTTAAATAACAGTCTAACTTTTTGGGGGCAGATCAATTTTGACCGCTTTTTTATTCTCTATTCATTATTTTTTCGAATAATCTCTCGCCCCAAAAATTGCCGTACCAATGCGTACCATCGTTGAACCGCATTTTATGGCACTTTGCATGTCATCAGTCATTCCCATTGAAAGCGTATCAATTTGCTGATGAGGCAAGGCGACTTTAAGCTGCTCAAATAATTGTTCCATTTGACTAAAAGCCGCTTCTTGTTTAACAATATTATCTGTTGGTGCAGGGATCGCCATTAATCCACGCAAACGTAAGTGCGGTAGATTTTCAATGTGTTTTGCAAGCTCAATCATTTCACTCGGTTGAATACCTGATTTACTGGCTTCATCACTGATATTAATTTGAATTAAAACGTTCAAGGGCGCTTTATTGGCAGGGCGTTGTTCATTTAAACGATCGGCAATTTTGGCACGTTCTAACGTTTGCATCCAATCGAAATGTTCTGCTACAAGACGGGTTTTATTAGATTGTAATGGCCCAATAAAATGCCATTCAAGTTGGATGTTTTGTGCTTCGAAATACTGAATTTTATCTACGCCTTCTTGAACGTAGTTCTCCCCAAATGCTTTTTGTCCGGCTTGATAGGCTTCTAAAATCGCTTCATTGGGTTTGGTTTTAGAAACTGCCAATAAAATGACCGCACTTTCAGGACGATGTGCAAGTTGAGTGGATGTTTGGATTTGTTGATGAATGGTTTCGAGAGCTTGTTGAATTGTCATCATTTCCTTCCTAACCAATGTAAAACTCGTTTTATTCTATACCAAAGTAATAATTTTTAGAAAAAAATCTTCATTTTTTCGATTTTATATTTGACAAGCTCGGGCTTTTTCGGTATTTCTAAACACATCTTTTTTTCAAGGTAAAAATACAATGAAAAATAACCGCACTTTCACTATCACCACCATTATTATGACCATTACGACAATTAATGGGGCGGGTTAGTGCGTAATAAACAGGATCAGGAAAACCCGCATCAATCTAGTGCGGGTTTTTTAATATTTAAAAATCACAACATCTGAGGATATTATCATGCGCGTATTAAAATTTGGTGGCACTTCATTAGCCAACCCTGAGCGTTTTTCACAAGCGGCTCAATTAATTGAAAAGGCTCATTTGGAAGAGCAAGCAGCCGGTGTCTTATCCGCTCCTGCAAAAATTACTAACCATCTTGTTGCCCTCTCTGAAAAAGCCACATTAAACCAACCTACTGATACCCACTTTAACGAAGCCATTGAAATTTTCTATAACATCATTAATGGTTTACACGCTGAAAATAATAAATTTGATCTAGCTGGAACGAAAGCCCTTATTGATGCAGAATTTGCCCAAATTAAAGGTTTATTAGAAGAAATCCGTCAAGCAGGTAAAGTAGAAGATAAAGTGAAAGCAACCATTGACTGCCGTGGTGAAAAATTATCAATTGCCATGATGAAAGCGTGGTTTGAAGCACGTGGATACAGTGTTCACATTGTTGATCCAGTTAAGCAATTATTAGCGCAGGGCGGTTACTTAGAATCTTCAGTTGATATTGAAGCATCTACAAAACGCGTTGATGCGAAAAGTATTAGCAAAGATAAAGTGGTTCTAATGGCTGGTTTTACCGCATGTAATGATAAAGGTGAATTAGTGCTATTAGGCCGTAATGGTTCTGATTATTCAGCCGCTTGTTTAGCCGCTTGTTTAGACGCGTCTGTTTGCGAAATCTGGACTGATGTAGACGGCGTTTATACTTGTGACCCACGTTTAGTACCAGATGCACGTTTATTACCAAGCCTTTCTTATCGTGAAGCAATGGAGCTTTCTTATTTTGGTGCGAAAGTGATCCATCCGCGTACAATTGGTCCATTATTACCAAAACAAATCCCTTGTGTGATTAAAAACACAGGTAATTCATCTGCGCCTGGTTCAATAATTGATGGTCATGTGAAATCTGAAGGGTTACAGGTAAAAGGGATTACTAACCTTGATAACGTAGCGATGTTCAATGTTTCAGGCCCTGGTATGCAAGGTATGGTCGGGATGGCCGCTCGTGTCTTCTCAGCTATGTCAAAAGCCGGTATTTCAGTCATTTTAATCACGCAATCGTCTTCTGAATACAGTATTAGTTTCTGTGTACCAGTAAAATCAGCGGATGCAGCAAAAGCGATTTTAGAACAAGAATTTGCGACAGAATTAAAAGCCCATGAGTTAGAACCAATTGAAGTGGCAAAAGATCTTTCTATTATCTCTGTTGTAGGCGATGGCATGAAACAAGCTAAGGGTATCGCAGCTCGTTTCTTCTCTGCATTGGCTCAAGCGAATATTAGCTTAGTGGCAATTGCACAAGGTTCTTCAGAGCGTTCAATTTCAGCAGTTGTCGCGCAAAATAAAGCAATTGAAGCCGTGAAAGCAACTCACCAAGCTCTTTTTAATAACAAGAAAGTTGTCGATATGTTTCTAGTCGGCGTTGGTGGCGTTGGTGGTGAGTTAATTGAACAAATCAAGCATCAAAAGGAGTATCTTGCAAAAAAGGACATTGAGATCCGTGTTTGTGCTTTAGCGAATTCAACAAAAATGCTTTTGGATGAAAACGGATTGAATTTAGATAATTGGAAAGCCGATCTTGAAAATGCGACTCAGCCTTCTGATTTCGATGTGTTGTTATCTTTCATTAAATTACATCACGTAGTGAACCCTGTCTTTGTAGATTGTACAACGGCGGAATCAGTCGCAGGACTTTATGCGCGCGCGTTAAAAGAAGGCTTCCATGTGGTAACCCCAAATAAAAAAGCGAATACCCGTGAATTAGCCTATTACCACGAATTACGCCGCAATGCCCAAGCGAGCCAACATAAATTCCTATACGAAACGAACGTAGGGGCAGGCTTACCGGTTATCGAAAATTTACAGAATTTATTGGCAGCGGGAGATGAACTTGAGTATTTTGAGGGTATTTTATCTGGCTCGCTTTCTTTCATCTTCGGTAAATTAGAAGAAGGACTTTCTCTTTCAGAAGTGACCGCACTTGCACGTGAAAAAGGCTTTACAGAACCAGATCCTCGAGATGATTTATCGGGTCAAGATGTGGCGCGTAAATTACTGATTTTAGCGCGTGAAGCGGGTTTAGAACTTGAGCTTTCTGATGTAGAAGTGGAAGGAGTATTACCGAAAGGCTTCTCTGAAGGCAAATCTGCGGATGAATTTATGGCGATGCTGCCACAATTAGATGCGGAATTTAAAGTACGCGTTGAAGCCGCAAAAGCGGAAGGAAAAGTGTTGCGCTATGTAGGTCAAATTAAGGATGGCCACTGCAAAGTGTCAATCATTGCCGTGGATCAAAATAACCCATTGTATAAGGTGAAAGACGGTGAAAATGCGTTGGCATTCTACACGCGTTATTATCAACCAATTCCGTTGTTATTACGTGGTTACGGTGCAGGTAACGCAGTAACTGCAGCGGGCATCTTTGCGGATATTTTAAGAACATTACACCACTAAAAAGGACTTAACATGTTAAGAATTTATGCTCCAGCATCGAGTGCAAATATTAGTGTAGGGTTTGACACATTAGGCGCAGCCATTTCACCGATTGATGGTTCATTATTAGGTGATGTTGTACAGATTGAGTCTATTCCAAGTGGTTTTGAGCTCGAAAGTGCGGGCTATTTTGTGCGTAAATTGCCAAAAGAGCCACAAAAAAATATCGTGTATCAGGCCTATGTACTGTTTAGTGAGCAATTAAAATTACGCAATGTGAGAGTCAAACCATTGCGTTTGACCCTTGAAAAAAATATGCCGATTGGTTCGGGATTGGGGTCAAGTGCGTGCTCTATTGTGGCTGCATTAGTGGCATTGAATAAATTCCACGATGAACCATTTTCAAAAATGGAATTGTTAGAGATGATGGGAGAGCTAGAAGGTCGTATTTCAGGTTCTATCCATTATGATAATGTGGCACCTTGTTACTTAGGCGGTGTGCAATTTATGGTACAATCTCTCGGTAATATTTGCCAAAAACTGCCATTTTTTGATAATTGGTATTGGGTCTTAGCTTATCCAGGCATTGAGGTTTCAACCGCTGAAGCACGCGCAATTTTACCGAAAAGCTACACTCGCCAAGATGTGATTTCTCATGGACGTCATTTAGGTGGCTTTGTGCATGCATGTCACACTCATCAAGAAAACCTTGCCGCAATGATGATGAAAGATGTAATTGCAGAACCTTATCGAGAGGCTTTATTACCAAATTTCGCAGAAGTGAAACAAGCTACTCGTGATTTAGGTGCATTAGCGACAGGGATTTCAGGCTCTGGCCCAACGATTTTCTCCATTGCACCTGATTTGCAAACCGCAACAAAACTCGCGACTTATTTAGAAAATCATTATTTACAAAACAATGAAGGCTTTGTGCATGTTTGTAAAGTCGATAATGATGGCGCGAGAGAGCTCGGTTAAACAATAAATCACTTTTATCCCCTCTTCTATAAGAGGGGAATAACATTTTATTAAAACTCTATAATTAACGGATATACAATGAATTTGTACAACATCAAACACCCTGAAGAACAAGTGAATTTTGCGCAAGCAGTACGTCAAGGACTTGGCAAAGATCAAGGTTTGTTCTTTCCAGAAACCATTCCAGCTTTAACTAATATTGATGAGTTGTTAGCCTTATCATTGGTTGAACGTAGCCAAAAAATTCTTGGCGCATTAATCGGTGAAGAACTACCGAAAGCAACATTAGATGCAATGGTGAAAAATGCATTTACTTTTCCTGCACCGTTAGAAAAAGTAGAAGACAATATTTATGCCCTTGAATTATTCCATGGGCCAACTTTAGCATTTAAAGACTTTGGTGGTCGTTTTATGGCACAGGCGCTCGCTGCAGTGCGTGGTGATGGCAAAATTACTATTTTAACAGCGACATCTGGTGATACCGGTGCGGCAGTTGCCCACGCGTTTTATGGCTTGGAAAACATCAATGTGGTAATTTTATACCCGAAAGGCAAAATCAGCCCATTACAAGAAAAACTGTTCTGTACTTTAGGTGGGAATATTCGCACTGTTGCGATTAATGGCGATTTTGATGCATGCCAAGCGTTAGTCAAACAAGCGTTTGATGATGCCGAACTACGTCAAGCAATTGGTTTAAACTCAGCAAACTCCATTAATATTAGCCGTTTATTAGCACAGGTTTGTTATTACTTTGAAGCCGTAGCGCAATTACCAAAAGAAAAACGTGATAATGTCGTGGTTTCCGTACCAAGTGGTAACTTTGGTAACTTAACCGCAGGTTTAATTGCAAAAACATTAGGTTTACCAATTAAACGCTTTATTGCTTCAACCAATGCGAATGATACTGTGCCGCGTTATTTAGAATCAGGTAACTGGGCACCTAAAGCGACTGTAGCCACGCTTTCTAATGCGATGGATGTCAGTCGTCCGAACAACTGGCCGCGTGTAGAAGAACTATTCAAACGCAATGGCTGGAATTTAAGTGATTTAGGTTCAGGTATGTTAAGCGATGGCGAAACAGAAGAAACTTTAAAAGCAATGTATGCAAAAGGTTATTTATGTGAGCCACACGGAGCGATCGCCTATCAAGTATTGAAAGATCAACTTAAAGCGGATGAAACTGGTATTTTCTTATGTACGGCACATCCTGCGAAATTTAAAGAGTCAGTAGAGCGTATTCTTTCGCTCGATCTTCCATTGCCAGAAGCGTTAGATAAACATAATAAATTGCCATTACTTTCTGATGAAATGGATGACGATTTTGCACAATTACGTGCATATTTGTTGAAATAATAAAAAAGTGCGGTTGAATTTGATCTGCACTTTTGTTTTGTTACTCAAAAGGGCGGGATAAACGCCCTTTATTTTTAGGAATTAATCTTCTTTTCCTAAGATTTGATTCACTTCACTCTTGTAGAGTACGGCTTTGGCACCGAAAATGGCTTGTACGCCACCGCCCACTTCAAGCACATCAATCGCGCCTAATTTTTTCAATGTGGCTTTATCAACGGCTTTCACGTCCTTAACAGAAACACGTAAGCGAGTAATACACGCATCCACGTTTTCAATATTTTCAGCACTACCTAATGCTACAATAATTTTATGTGCATTTTCAGTAAGTGAACTTGTTTCTTGTTCTACATTTTCTTCGGTTTCT
Source organism: Haemophilus parainfluenzae (assembly GCA_018381425.1). Classification (GTDB taxonomy): domain Bacteria; phylum Pseudomonadota; class Gammaproteobacteria; order Enterobacterales; family Pasteurellaceae; genus Haemophilus_D; species Haemophilus_D parainfluenzae_O. The sequence continues at coordinate 1,725 of JAGZRY010000062.1, read as the reverse complement.
TCACCACGTCCTGGTGTCATCACATTAAAGATGCGAATCAAGAAAACGAAAGAGAAATAATAGAGTAGCGCCCAAGGAATACCGACGAAAATGACACGTAACCAATGGGTGTTTTCATCACCTTGTAAAATACCGAAGAGCAAGAAATCAATAAAACCACCAGAGAAAGTATTCCCGATAGAGATATTTAAATAATCGGCAATAAAGAAAGACACCCCATCTAAGAATGCGTGGAACACATAAAGCCATGGAGCAACAAACAAGAACATGAATTCGATCGGTTCAGTAATGCCTGTAATGAAAGAGGTGAGGGCTGCCCCAAGGAATAAGCCGCCAATTTGTGCACGACGTTTTTTCGGTACACAGTGATACATGGCTAAACAGGCGGCCGGTAAGCCAAACATCATGGTATCAAAACGTCCGGCAAAGAAACGGGTTCCTTCCGTAAATAAACCGTGGTGATTTGGATCCGCTAATTGAGCAAAAAAGATTTTTTGTGCACCAACAATCATCTCACCATTAACCATTTCCACACCACCTAATTCAGAATACCAAAACAGCGGATAAATCATGTGATGTAAGCCAACCGCACCCGATAATCGCATTAAGAAACCGTATAAGAATGTTCCAAAGGTTCCCATGGAGGCGATACTTTTACCTGCGGATACGAGCCATTGTTGGAAAGTTGGCCAAATGAGGAAGAAAACTAATCCAACAAAAATGGCTGAAAAAGCGGTAACGATTGGCACAAAGCGAGAACCACCAAAGAAACCTAATACTTGTGGTAATTGGATATTGTGATAGCGATTGTGTAATTTAACGGTAATCAAGCCCATTACCAATGCACCAATCACACCTGTATCAATGCTTTTTACATCAGGAGAGAAAATCGGAATTAATGCGGCAATGGTACCCGTCATAATGAGATAACCGACAACCGCAGCAAGAGCAGCAACGCCTTTGTCACGTTTAGCTAAGCCGATACCTAAACCGATACACAATAATAAGGCTAAATTAGCGAACACCACGCTACCAGCTGCAGACATAATCTGAAATAGACCTTGCAGTGCCTCATTATTTAAAATTGGATAGGCTTGCACCGTTGCTTTATTGGAAAGCGCCCCACCGATCCCGAGTAAAAGACCCGCAGCAGGCAAAATAGCAATTGGCAACATGAATGCCTTACCGACTTGTTGAAGTTGTTTAAACATAGAACCTCCTGTGATTATTTTTTTGAAATGTAACGTATTTGAAGAGAAAAATCTGTGAAACCGCTCACAGTTTTAATCTAACACCTTGCTTTGATGAGTTTTAGGTTGTGTTGGCGTACGGTGGATTTCCTTTTATAATGCAATCAAATTTGCATGTTTATTCATTATTTTTATGACAACTTTTATTGCCTACGCCAATATTCAACAACCTTTTCCTTTTGATGAAATTCCTAGGGAACTAGTCCCTGAGAATTTGCATACGGAACCGCGGGGAAATTCTCGGATAACGCAACGACATCAATGCCGTCGATTGGCGCATTTTTTACTTTGGCAGTTGCTAAAAACAGCGGAAAAATCAACCGCACTTTTAGGGAAAATTTATCGTACACAAAGTGACAGACCACAATTTCCCGTTGAGAATATTGATTTTAATATTAGTCACTCTGGTGATTGGGTTGCTGTATTGCTGCATATTAATGAATCAGAAAAAAGTGCGGTCGGTATTGATATTGAA
>JAGZRY010000001.1 GCA_018381425.1 Haemophilus parainfluenzae | reverse complement strand
GAGAATATTGATTTTAATATTAGTCACTCTGGTGATTGGGTTGCTGTATTGCTGCATATTAATGAATCAGAAAAAAGTGCGGTCGGTATTGATATTGAATATCCCAAAAAACGGAATTTTTCTGCGCTCATAGCGCATTTTGCTCCACAAGCAGAACAAGATTGGTTTGCTAAACAGCCTGATGCAGACCTGGCCTTTTATCGTTGTTGGTGTTTGCGTGAAGCTGTATTGAAATCACAAGGCGTAGGAATCATAAAGTTATCAAGTGTGACGCATTTGCCAGAACAACTGCAGATCTTTTCAGATTATTGCCCGAAAGGTGCGTTGCTCTTTACGGATGAATTGCCTTTTTACTTTGCGGGATTTATAAATCAGTCAAAAATTCAACCGCACTTTTATCACTGGAATGGAAAAAATTTACTCGAAAAAAATATAAAAAAATCCTTGATTTACCAAGTAAATGAATAAAAGAAAATCCTTGAAAATATTCAAGGATTTTTTATTTTATAAAACTTGATTCGCCACTTGTATTTTCATAGACTAACCCCATTTATTTCGATAAACTCATTAAAATTTTTAGACAAATGGAGAACGTAATGTCGCAAAACGGTCCAGATCAAGATCCTTGGGGTAAACCGGGACAGAGCAGCGGTCCAAAACAATCAGATAATTCATCAGATAAGCAAAATGAAAATGGCTGGGGATCGCGAGACAATAAAAATCAGGAGCAATCACCGCCTGATATTGAAGAGGTATTCAATAACCTGCTGAAAAAATTAGGTGTTGGCAATAAAAAAGGCGGTTCAAATAATATTTCGCCTAATGTGCCTTTATTTAATTTAGGTAAAATTTTACCGATCGCCGCCGTAATCGGAGGGATTATTTGGGGCGCAAGTGGTTTTTATACTATTAAAGAAGCAGAACGTGGTGTGACGTTACGTTTTGGCGAGTTTCATTCTATTGTTCAACCAGGATTAAACTGGAAACCAACTTTTATTGATAAAGTGATTCCAGTAAATGTGGAACAAGTTCGTGAGCTTAAAACGCAAGGTGCGATGTTAACTAAAGATGAAAACATGGTTAAAGTAGAAATGACCGTGCAATATCGCGTGCAAAATCCTGAAAAATACTTGTTTAGCGTGAGCAATGCGGATAATAGTCTCGGACAAGCGACTGACAGTGCACTTCGTTATGTGATTGGTCATATGACCATGAATGATGTGTTGACAACTGGTCGTGCCGTGGTGCGTGAAGATACGTGGAAAGCATTGAACGATATTATCAAACCTTATGATATGGGACTTGAAGTGATTGACGTGAACTTCCAATCCGCACGCCCACCAGAAGAAGTGAAAGATGCTTTCGATGATGCGATTAAAGCACAGGAAGACGAACAACGTTACATTCGTGAAGCAGAAGCTTATGCTCGCGAGAAAGAGCCAATCGCGCGTGGTGATGCACAACGTATTGTGGAAGAAGCTACGGCTTATAAAGATCGTGTTGTACTTGATGCGCAAGGGGAAGTGGAACGTTTACAACGTCTTTTACCTGAATTTAAAGCGGCGCCTGATTTGTTAAAAGAGCGTCTTTATATTCAAACCATGGAAAAAGTCATGGCAAATACGCCGAAAGTCATGTTAGATGCCAATAATGGTAACAATTTAACCGTATTACCATTAGAACAATTAATGGGGAAAAAAGCGGCTCAACCGACGACTACAACGCCTGAAAGTGCGGTCAGTTCTGCACCTGTTTCGGCACAGGAACGTCGTGTAGAAACACAAACGGCTCAACCAGTTCAATCAAATGAAGGCATTCGCCAAGGGAGATTTAACTAATGCGTAAATTTTTACTTCCGATTATTGTGGTGATTGCTGCGGTGCTATATTCCAGCGTCGTGGTTGTAACTGAGGGCACTCGTGGCATCATGTTGCGTTTTAATAAAGTACAACGTGATGCAGAAAACAAAGTTGTGGTGTATGAGCCTGGTTTGCATTTCAAATTGCCTTTAATTGATAGCATTAAAGTGCTTGATGCGCGTATTCGTACCCTTGATGGTTCAGCTACTCGTTTTGTGACAGTCGAGAAAAAAGACTTGTTGGTGGATTCCTATGTAAAATGGAAAATCAGCGATTTTGGTCGTTTCTATACTGCAACGGGTGGTGGCGATTATAACCAAGCTTCAAGCTTATTAAGCCGTAAAGTGAATGACCGTCTGCGTTCAGAAATTGGTACTCGTACGATTAAAGATATCGTTTCAGGTACACGTGGTGAATTAATGGCAGGGGCGAAAAAAGCGTTAAATTCAGGTCAGGATAGTACCTCTGAATTAGGGATTGAAGTCGTCGATGTTCGCGTAAAACAAATCAATTTACCGGATGAAGTTTCTTCTTCGATTTACCAACGTATGCGTGCAGAACGTGATGCGGTTGCCCGTGAACACCGTTCTCAAGGTAAAGAAAAAGCGGCCTTCATTCAAGCGGATGTAGATCGTAAAGTGATCTTGATCTTAGCAAATGCGAATAAAGCCGCGCAAGAATTACGTGGTAATGGTGATGCGGCTGCAGCAAAATTATATTCTCAAGCTTTTGCTCAAGAACCACAATTTTATAGCTTTATTCGTAGCTTAAAAGCCTATGAAAGTAGCTTCGAAGGTTCAGATAATATGATGATCTTGAAACCTGATAGCGATTTTTTCCGCTTTATGCAGGCGCCTAAGAAATAAACAAAAGATAATGAAAAGTAAAGTGCGGTTAGAAATAACCGCATTTTTTTATTGGTTAGTTTTTAGGAGAGTTCTCACCTATAGAGTAAAAAGGCCTTTAATGCAATCAATCGAATCCATAGCCAAAGTTAATTAAATCCACATAAAAAATAAGTTAATTTTTTGGCATAATCGTCCCAATTTAAGTTTTACGTTTATTTTTTATGTTTATTGATCGTTTGGAGGATTATTAGATGAAAAAACTGATTATTGGCGGAGCCGCCATTGCTATCTTAGGTTATTTGAGCGTAGTGGGGTATCTACATCAATTTGATAAAGAGAACGCGACCCAACTTTTAATGGAAAATCGCTATACGGGCGAACAAGAAAAAGTGGCAAAAGCGTTGTTTGATAACAGCTGTCAATATTGCCATAGTCCAAACACACCGCTTCCATTTTATTCAAAATTCCCGATTGTGGGTGACCAAATGCAATCGGATATTCATAGTGGGCTTCGTGCTTTCCGTCTAGATCATTTACTTGAGGGCTTAAAAGATCCGAGTAAATTATCTCAAGCTGATTTAGCAAAATTACAGCGCGTACTTGAAAATAACGAAATGCCAATTGCTAAATTCAGACATCTTCACTGGGGAAGTAAACCAGATGAGCAAGAAAAAGTGGCATTGCTTAACTGGATTCGTGAAGCACGTAAAATGTCTTTACCAAAAGAAACACCCAATGTTGATGCCGATCGTTTAGTTCAACCGATTCCAGACAGTATTTCGACTGATGAAGCAAAAGTTGCGTTAGGCCATGATCTTTTCTTTGATGGTCGTTTATCAGGCGATGGTTCTATTCAATGTCATACTTGTCACCAATTAGATAAAGGTGGGGTGGATAGACTTGATACTTCAACAGGGATTGAAGGTAAAAAAGGTCCGATTAACGCACCAACTGTATTCAATGCCGCATTCAACTTTGTACAATTCTGGGATGGCCGTGCGGCAGATTTAGCGGATCAAGCAAAAGGTCCTCCAACAAATCCAGTAGAAATGGGCTCTCATTCTTGGGATGACATCGTGGCACGTTTTGAAATGGATGAAGAATTCAAAAAAGCATTCTTAAAAGAATATCCACAAGTGACAAAAGAAACCTTAACTCACGCTATTGGTGAATATGAAAAAACATTAATTACGCCAAATAGTGATTTCGACCGTTATTTGAAAGGGGATAAAACAGCCTTGACTGAGCAACAAGTTCGTGGTTATGAGTTATTCAAACAACATAAATGCGATACTTGTCATACTGGCGTAGCAATGGGCGGACAATCTTATGAATACATGGGACTCTACGGCGATTACTTTAAAGATCGTGGTACGCCATTAACTGATGCCGATGAAGGTCGCTTTGCTCAAACGAAAGATCCATTTGATATGCATCGTTTCAAAGTGCCAACCTTGCGTAATGTCGCACTTACTGCACCGTATTTCCATGATGCGTCAGCAAAAGAGCTAAAAGATGCAGTTAGTGCAATGTTGAAATACCAAAGTAATGTGAAACAGCCCGCTCAAAAAGATGTGGAAGACATTACCTCTTTCTTAGAAAGTTTAACAGGTGAATTTAAAGGTGAAAAATTAAAATAATCCTTTGAACTATAAATGGAAACGACCGCAAGTGCGGTCGTTTTTTCGTGAGTTTTAGTGAGATGACAAGTCATAAATGACTTAGTCAAAAAACAGAAAATCTAAATTTTAGGTATAAAAAAAGCCGCTTACGCGACAATCTTCTTTTTATATTTAAAATGGTGCCCGAAGCCAGACTTGAACTGGCACGCCTCGAAAGGCGAGGGATTTTAAATCCCTTGTGTACATCATTTAAGTTTGAAAACTATTTGTTTAGACCAATTCCGTGTACCTAGCCAATACACCATGATCTACCCACTAACGCTCTGTGGATAGGTTAGATCTTACACAAAAATACTAGTTTGTAAAGCCTGAACGTACTAATTTTAAAAATATTTTTATAAGGATGAATAAGCTTAGAACGAGCGGTTTAAATTATTTTTGCAAGGAACACCCTTGGATGCCCCTTGCATACCTATCTAAAGCAATTCTGTATATTCTCTTATTGAATCAATATTATCTTCAATATAACTCAATGTAACTTTGACATCTTTATGTCCTAGTAATTGTTTGGCTATATATAGGTTTTCAGGTTTTTTCATTAGATTTGTTGCTGCTGTATGCCTAAATCTGTGAGGGGAGCTGATAATCCCCGTATATTTTGAAATAACTTTGAAGATATAGCTCACCTGGTCATTGGTCATTTTCTCTCCCTTTCGTTTAACAGCATTTGAAAATAAATTAATGTTAAATAGTTGAGATTCTACAGGCTGATTCAGTTTACTTAGTTCAGTTAATAATTTCTTTAAATAAGGATAAAGTGTAGTTGATATAGGAAGTATATGATACTCGTGATTTTTATTTATCTCAGATGGAATATGAATAACTTGATTCAGCAAATCTACATCTTTAATTCTTAATTTATTTAACTGAGAGCGTCGAATTGCCGTATAGCGGAAAGTCATAATTATGGTTTTAGTAAACCATAATGGGCGAAGAATAGGAGGAAGATGCTTTGATTCAGTGATTCCAAAGCTAAGTTTTTTTAAATCTGAAGAAGTATATACTTTCCTTTTCTTCTTTCCTTCTCTAATGAACAAACCATCGAAAGGGTTCTTTGTAAATGGGAGGAGTTGTTTTTCAATTCCAAATTTGAAAATAGTCTTTAGCTGACGAATATAGCTGTTCCAAGTCACTTCAATGATAGATTGTCCAACAACTCTCTTTCTCCATTGGAGTATTAATGATTCTGATATTTCATCAGGATATTGAAGGTTGCAATTTTTCTGTAATTGTCTAATTGCTTTTTCATAGCTTTTAATAGTATCTATACGTAAATGACGGTATAAAAAAAATTACTAAGTAACATATCAAATGTGGTTCTATTCACTTTCATTTTCCTCAATAAGTGATAAATGCAAATTATCAATTGGAATTCTATTACCGAAAAAATAGTCGGTTTTATCAATCAAATACCCAATCAATTGAGAGGTTCTTCTTGGGCCAATAACCTTACAGCGCCAAAAATTAATACTATCATTGTTTGATTGACGGTATTTCTTGTGTAATTTAAGGTCTTGGAAACTATATTGCAAATTTTCGATATCTTTTTTAGTAAAGTTGGTAATGCCCTTACTATTGAAAAAGAGCTGAAAGATTCCAGGTGTTACAAGGAAAAGTTTGCCTTTGACTATATGTAATTTAGCATTTGAATTATTAATAGTTAGGGTATTCCCGATAATTCCGGATTTTAGCCATTCAACAAAAATCTCTCCTGAGACAGCCTCAGTTTCCTTTGTATCATCACCCACTGTTATAGATGGGGTAGAGGCGATTTTATTTATTTCGTTTTCTTGAGATGGTTTTTTATCAGTAGAGTCTTGAGATTCTTCTACAGGTGAAAATAAATTCATTACCAAATCAGTCATATCCGTCTCGGTTTCTGAGTTTTGGGTATTGATTTGAGTGTTTTGAGAGGATGTATTTTCAGACAAATCCGGTTTATTCAGTGCGTCTGTTATTGTAGGAAGCTGCATTTCAGATTCCATATTCACTGAATTTTCTTCTTTAGTATCTTCAGCTGAATTTAATTGTTCTTCATTTTCAATATCGACTCGACCTAAAAATATACCTGGTCTGTCATTAAGATTTTCCCAAGCTACTTCCGGTTTAATTCTGAGTAAAGAAAATGCTTTAGGTGGGCACCAGCCTGAATCAGCTTTAATTCGACAATGCCAAATTGCTGTACCATCATTTGTACTTTCAATAATCCCCAGCGATTGCATTTCACTAAATAATTTAGGATTGTCAGCTGGAGCTGATATGCCTTGCTCCAATAAATAAGCTCGAATTTGGTCTGCAGTGGGTTTGCTCATTAACCATAGTGCATCCTCTGTAAGCCAACCATCAGATGGGCCTTTAGGTGTATTAATTTTAAATTTATGTTGCAGTAAATGACGTAAAGCCATGAGTAGTTGTTTTGCAAATGACGTTATAGGTTTCTGAGTCAGTTTTGATACGTCTCCACCTAGTGCAAGAGTTACACTATTTTGGTCTGCTTTTTGTACTATTTCAGATAATAAATCAGCTTTATCTTTATGATCAGCCATGGCATACATTAAAGCTGAAAAAGCTTCCGGGTATTCTGCTAACCATGCAAATGCTTCTTTAGGAATTAAATAGTTTGCAAGAAAACTACCCATAACCGGGTGAAGATCATAATCTCGTCCTTTAATATATTTGAATTTATAAGGTTGAGTTGGTACTCCTAACCAAGGAAACCAACGAGAACCATCTTTTAATTGTATATCTATATCAACAATAACTTTGCCAATGTCATGAACCAATGCAGCATAAATAACAGCTGCAGTCCAAGCATCACGTTGCTTAGATTGTTCTTCCGGAGCAGCATTTTGTGGCAATACATAACTTTGTCGTAATTTAGCTGAAAATGAAAGAACTTCTAGGCCATGATCAAGCATACCACCTAAATGTGAGTGATGATGTGATTCTGAGGCAGGTAATAGTTGAACCATTTCAGCGTAGCGCTCGATAGGTTTTTTATAGAGCTCATTAAACATATCTTGCGTCATTGATACTTGTTGCCAAAGTAAATTTAAGTATTTTTGGCGTAATTCAGAATTGAGTAATTCTGACGCAGTAAAGGGGGTTATCCATCCCTCATCATCCACTTTGAATGTTGATAAATTAAGATTTTTTAGAGAGGATGTGATATTAAGGGAATCTTGTTTTTTCCCTCTGATTTTATGAAAAATAGATGAAAGCATAACTCAGAACCTTTTTTGTAAAAGAATATTGATTTATGCATCGATCTCAATAAATAAATAATTCTAAATCGGAGATAAATATTAAAGCCATTTTGAAAGCCTTTTGGCCTTTTTAGGTAAGACCTTTCCCTTGGAAAGGTTACCTTTATTACATTACCCTTAATCCCGTTAGGGATTCCTTTAACCTTTTGTTTTTTTTGCTACAATAATAACAATTACAAAAAAAGAAGAAAAATATGAAGTTTGAAATTAAAGATAACCAGGTTGTTATAGCTTCTTACCCTAGCAAAGAAACCATATTAAAACATAATGGAGAAATAACTATATACTCTATAATTAGGCGTTATAAAGAACGAAGAGGGAAATGCAGACCTATCGGTGATAATTGCCCCATGTTGTATGCCATGAAAGGAGCTGAAGGGTTAACAACAGATATTGAAACTATCGATGCTGTATATGAATACGCTAAAAAACTGATTGATGAATATCCATTTGAAGAACATATCGAACAACCATTTGATGTGATCATACTAATGCCATCTAAACATAGTATTGGGCGTAATTTAGCTTGTTTATTGCAGCAAAAATTTAACATAAATATTATTGATAATTTTCTCAGAAAAAAAACGCCTCAAACATTGATTGAGGATGTTATAAGTGATAACACAATTCCCCCAGATAAAAAACAGTCCTTAATTACTGCATTAAAGAGAAGCGAAGGGGGATTATCAATAAAAGACATAGCTCCGAAGAATAGATGCTACTTACATATTTTTTGTGGTGATCATGTAAAATTACCAGCTGATGCTAAACATGTATTACTCGTTGACGATATATCTTCTTCAGGAACAACATTTGAAAGCGCGGCAGCAGTGATTAGACAATATTGCAAACAAGTTGAAATGATCTCAGCAGTTACATTATTTGCACCGATTAAATGAGTTTTAAGTAACGATTAGCTATTGTCATTAATCATAAGAATTAATCATAAGAATTAATCATAAGAATTAATCATAAGAATTAATCATAAGAATTAATCATAAGAATTAATCATAAGAATTAATCATAAGAGTTAAAATTAGATTGACATTTAATTAGTAAATACTTAACATTAAGCACATCTAAGAGATTAGATTGACAGGGTAAATGTCCCCTCGGTCATAAAACATAGCAGGGACCCGCAGAGTGCAACTTCGGCCAGCTTATAATGAGCAAGTAGAAGGAGTTCTAGGCAGCGGCTAGAAAAATAATGAAACAATGGGGAGCTTGGCTCCCCATCATTTTATCTATTAGGATATATCAGTTCATTATAATTTTTTAGGTAATATTGGTTAGGTAAATTAACCTTCTCTCCATTAACCTTATCGTATCCTCTATCAACTCTGCTGAGTAGTTCATTTACCAGCATGAATGATAATGTCTTTTTTATAAACCCTTTTGGAATTCCTGTTTTTTCAGTTATCTTGAGATAAGATGCCATTGAATACTTAAACTTTTTATCTCTTATTGCAGAAAAATAAATGAATAATTTTAGTGCATACAATTCAATTTGTGAACGCAACGAGAAGCTTCTACAAAATATGCCTTCTAGCTCATGAATTGGGACTTTACACCACGTTTTATCTTCATTTTGATTTACTATATATTGGTTTGTTCTTCCAATTCTCTTAATTGAAATAATATTATTGGATTCCAATACTTTTAATCCCATGCTTATAGATTGCCTACTAATACCTAGACTCTCTGAAAATTCTTTATAAGTAAAATTTGTTATCAACTCATCATTAAATTCATCTTTTTGTGCCTTACTTACGATAATTAAAAATATCATTAATGCAGCAATATTTGCTGCATTCATTTGATTTTGGTTATTAGATGAGTATCTAAATTTTTTTAGACCACCGTCAATAACCCATCTACTCGGCATTTTGGACCAATATTTCATTTTTTTTTGTACACCCATAAAAATAGACTCATACATAAGAACATAAATCCAATACCAATTGAAAGATCGGTTAATTCAGTTACAAAGGTAGATAAATGATCTAAATTGAAGTTTGATAAAACGGTCATGATTAATGATAAAAATCTCTGTATTTGCATATTGATAAATTCCCATATAAATTTTCATACGGTATATTTATCTTTAAATGACCCCAATATCTAGATATAGTTTTTATAAAATTTACATAAAAATGTAATAAAATCAAATTGTTGCTTATTAAAAATTAGTCTTTATTTTAAACTAATTAGTTCATAATGGATAGATTTATTCACTGTACATTTCATCCAGGCTATCATAATCGCTATATTCATTCTCTGATTCTGTTGTATCTTCGTTTAATTCTGATTCTAATGTTCTTCGGTCTTCATCACCTAAAAATTTCCAGTAGTTACAAATCAACTCCTTTTCGCCATATTTTTCCCATACTCCTGGATAAAAGTATTCTGCTTCAACGTGACAAATCCCTCCTTCGTGAGGGTCTCTTATATTAGCTATAGATTCAAGGCTTTGAGTTGCAATAATACACGTGATATAGAGTAGATGGCGTTTCATAGTTGGGTCAGTATTTTAAAAATGACTAATTCTAAACATCCTATCCAATACTAAGTAGCTTTATTTAGAAACTCTCCTGAAGATAAAAATAAATTATCAATGATGATACAGAGCTAAATCTATATTATTTGTCTAGAAACTTTGATTTTGGTTTTTAGACGGTCTAAAAACTAGAGAAGGGTAAGATTTTAGACTGGCAATATTAGGTAGTCTAAAAAGTATTGAATTTTGAACAAAGGAGCAAAAAATGGAAACAGTAGGATTTGGTTCACTAGAAAATTATTCCAAAGAAGATTTTTATAGTGAGATAAGAGCAATTAGAGAGTTAATGGGGAGTATAGATACTTTTAACCCTGATGAGTTAATAAAGAAAACTGGTTTGCTTTATGTTTCTTGTAGAGATAATGATATTGCTGAAATTTGTTTAGGGTTAATTTCAGAAATTGAAATGAGAGCCACTTTTATTAGATAAAAAAATAGCAAATCTAAGTTTTGCACATACAGGAGAAGATTTATGGATCAAGAAGAAGCTATCACAGGCATTAGAAAAATCAATATAAGTTTAGCTGAACGAGAGTTTAAGGCTAAACCAATCTATGCTTATGATGTATTTATAAGTGAAAAAGAATATGCGGAAATGTTGGCAAATGAGAAGAAAAGTTTGCGTAATTGGGCTTACCAGATTTGGTACTATATTTTGTATTTTGCAAGACTTGCCTATAAATCAGTGAGTGTTGCGCTAAGTATTATTTTTGTAATATTGTTTTTTTCTTTTATAACAAACGATCCTGTAAAAGCAATGAGTTTAGATGAACTAATACTACTAATTAGAAGCCTCACTCCTTTAATATCTGTATTCGCTTGCGTTATCTTGTTGTTATCCAATCCTAGCTTAAGATACCCTAAAAATATATTTATGATTGAGGTATTGAAGAAACTTTATGGAAAGGCTCAAGAAAACAATAATTGTTAAGTTTTGCACACAAGGATATTAAATGAAATTCAAAAAATTCTCTTTCATTACATCTGAGTTAATGTTTGTTTTGGTATCAGTGGGACTAGCTATTGAGATAGTAAAATGGATAAGCCCAATCCTAAATGGAGATAACGTTATTGGTATTGTTATCGTTAAAGCTGTATTTTTAATAATTTGTGTATCGGGTGTTTATTCCGTTTTATCAAGACTAAACACTTTGCTTTTTAAAGTGGTAGATAAGACTAATTCTTGAATTTTGAACAAAGGAGTAAAAATGCAGTTTAAAAGTGTTTCTTTCAAGGTTTTTGTGTCTGCCAACATGCTTATGCTGGGGTTATTTGCTTTTTTTCTTGCTCCTGCAATTTTACTTAAACAGCTTGAATTTAATGGAGCTGAAATAGTTGAACTTTTAAGTATTTATATGGGAATGACTGCTGTTATCTCTGCTGTTTGTTTTCTTACAAAGAAGATCGGTATCGCAAAGTATTTTTTAGTGGAATTTATATTGCTAGCGATAATTTTTGCATATTTAGGATATAAATTTAATGTTTTGAATTTTTAATAAAGGAGTTAATTATGGACTATGATTATCAAAAAGGCTTTGAAGAAGGTTATAGAATGATTATGGGGGCATCCGCATTGCTACCTTTAGCACCTATTCAACCATTGACACCGCTTGGAAGTACTCCATTTAGAGAGGGATTAAAAGCCGGTATAAATTTAGCTAAAAGAAATAACCAACAGTCATTTAATAACATTTTTAAATAATTTTAAGAGAGAAGATGGCATTAATAGGATTTGCTCGAGTATCAACTCAACAGCAGGATCTAAGTGAACAGATTCAAGTATTAAAAGAATACGGCTGTAAGAAAATTTTTTCAGGGAAGCATTCCGGTAAAGCTGAGAAAAATAAAGCACAATTGGATGAACTACTGGATTATGTCCGAGAGGGTGATGTTGTTGCAGTAACTAAGCTTGATCGCTTAGGAAGAAGCCTTGCTCAGTGTTTGAATACACTTGAACTATTTAAGAATAAAAATATTGGTTTTGTTGCAATACAACAAGGAATAGATACCCGAACCCAAAACAATCCTATGGGGATGGCCTTAATTCAATTGTTAGGTATTTTTGCTGAATTGGAAAGAAGTTTTATTGTCGAGCGTACTCAGGAAGGGAAGCGAACAAAACTTGCTTCAGGTCATAAAAATGCATTAGGCGGCCGCCCACCTAAAGTGACAGATAAAATACGTAAAAAGATTTATGCGGATTTTAAAGCTGGTGATTCTATTTCAACAGTAATGAAACGATATGATTTATCTAAATCAACGGTGGCGAGACTAAAAGGTATTTATAATCGAGAAATGGAAAAATAAGACATTGAACTAAAACAATAAATTAATGTCTATAAAAATAATTATTTATCTAACAATCATAAAAGGAGAAAATATGGCTGATTTTTTAGAATTAGAAATCGTTAAATATCGAGAAAATGAAAATGGTGAAATCGTAGGTATCGAATGGGAAAATGTTTGTATCAATGTTGATAATATTTCCCATTATAAAAAGATTAATAATACACTCAGACGAACTACAGACATAAAAGAGAATGCGCTATTATTTATAAATGATAAGGGAAAATCAGCCTCACTGGATGCTGCGTTATCAAAATCACAGAATGGCGACGCATTTTTAAAAGAAGATTTTACTCATTTTCTTAAAAATAATGTAGATATGAGTGGACTCATTTTTGATGGCAAAGTCCAACCATCTCTTGATGCTATCGAACTTTATTTTAAAGCCGGTGTAAATCCATTAGGTAAGGAATATGAAGGAAAACCGATTATTTCATCTTGCGGACGATTTGCACTCGAAGGCATAACTTTAAAATCTTAGAACAAAAAGTGCTTACCCATAGGTAAGCACTTTTTTTAGTAAAACATTGGTTCATTTTCCCAATCAATGTCAAGCGGGGGTTCTTCTACTGGTTCAGCTTCAATAACTTGATATTCTGCTTCAGTATAGGAATCAGCACTCTCCAATTTTTTGTTCCAATTTCCTAATATGTGAGCTGGTGTGTATAAATGGTAATTCACCTCATCTTTAAGGGTGTTACCAATAATGACTTCTCCCGGTATATGTAAGAGTGTCATTTGTATATAACACATTAATGCAGCAGTAAAATCCAAATCTCTTGCTTGAGCCCACATTTGTTGCTGAGGGTTGAAGTCCTCTTCGCGCAAATAATTATAAGCCTCAATAATCATTACGCCTGACCCACAAGTTGGCTCTTGCAATGTCAAAAAGCCACGTTTTTTAATTAAACTATGACAATCTGATAGAGTTACTGCTGCCATTAAGTGTGCAATGTGACTAGGTGTGAAATATTGAGCTTTATATTCATCACCTAAATCTAACGCCATGAATACGGAGCCTAGAAAATCATAGGTTTTATGCTCCAAAGCTTCAACAATAATGTTGAAAAGGCGACTGAGAGCTTGTATTTCATCCTCATTATAATGCCCAGCTGCACTCTGATAGCGTTGTCTCAACGATTCGTCTGCTTGTGCACCATATAGGATAAGATAGAACTCTAGGGCAAAGATTGTAATAAAGTCGTAAAACACTTCAGAACGTCGATATTGTGGTGCAATCGACTTAAAAAGTGCGGTAAATTTTTTCTCGAAATCCATAGATTACTCCTAAAATAACGGGAGTAATCCCCTTTGAGGATTACTCCCCAAAGGGTGGTTTATGAGAGCTCTAACAAAAAACGTTAGAATGGTTTAATTGAGGCTAAGCCGCTAATTTTGCTTCTTCATTCGATGTTAATTCGAGAGCATTTAACAAGAATTGTGTTGCTTCACGTGCTTGAGAAGATGCTCGGAAAATAGCTTTTTTATCGGCTTTTAATGCGTTAATCCAATGTTCAATATACGCTGCATTTTGTGAAATATTATTGCAAATATTCACGTGCGCACAGGTAAAGGCGCTTGTGAGTTCAGCTATTAATTCTTCAAATGCATATTGTTCAGAGCCAAATTTATCAAATTTAGCTACACCGTCACGATTTAACCGGTCTTTATGCCCGGTGGCGTGACCGCATTCATGCAGTAGAGTTGCATAGTAGTCGTCAGCTGTATTGAATTTTTTGAAATCCGGCATCACAATGCAATCTTTTCTCGGCATATAACAAGCACGATCTTGTGCCTTGTTATACAGCTGCATACCCATTTTATTAGGTAATACATCTAAATCCGGACGAGTTTGCATTTCTGAAGATTTTTCCGGTTCAGGATATTCTTCATAGTATTTTTCTAAGCCTTCACACTGTTCAATATTAAACACGTGATGGCCACGAATAAATACAGATGACTTCATTTTCGGATCACCGTTTTCATCAAGTACAATGTTTCCGCTATCGTCTTTTTCTTCAAACATATTTTGTTTATAGAAAATAATAACTGTACTTTTCTCACCTGTTCGGACTTGGCCACCTAGATGATTTGCTCCTTGAAAAGTTACCCACTTGCGTTGAGTAAAGTTTTTTCTAATGGCGCTCATCCAAAGCAGAAGTACGTTGATCCCGGAGTATTGACGACCACTTTCACCGTTGCATGGAATAGCCATTTGTGGCCATCCACTATCCCAAGGTTTCTGCCATGGCATCACACCTTGCTCTAATGCTTCGAGGATTTGGTCTGTAATTTGTTGATATAAATCTTTGGCAGGTTGAGTTCTTTTTTTCATGGTTGTTCTCCAATAAAAAAAGGGAACAACCCCCCGAATGGGAAATTGCTCCCAGTCGGGTAAAAGAAAACCTTGAACACGCCAATGGCATGATCAAGGTTTGTTGTAAAGGTTGCAGGTATTAATTCAGTTATGAATTAACACCAATGGAATGTGTTTTTTTGCTTTGTGCTTTTTGCTCTTGTTGACGTTTTAATGATCGCACGCCAATAAAAGCAACTGTTCCCATAAAAAACAGTACAAAGACAATTGCAAAGAGGAACCCATTCCAGTTTAACGTAATATTCATACGTTACGCTCCGTCTGTCTCCATTAAGTTGTTGCAATATTTAGCTAACAACACACCACAGAACCAAGCTATTCCGCCAAATATCATAATGATAATGGCAAGAAGTAGCGGAATATTGTCATTCTGAACAAACATTGCGACAAACGCAATACCTAAGATGTAAGTGCCGATTTTACGAAAATCTTCAGAAACCAGCAGCATTGTTTTTTTGTCCCAATTGGAGCTAACAAGCTTGAGTAAACGCTTCATCATGTTTACCCCCTTACACTTAACAAATCTTTACGGTTTGCGTATGGCGAAACTGTAAAGAAGTGATATTTCTGTCCGTATTGACTAGGGATATTCACCATAATACGAGTAGAAGATACATCTTTTCCTCGATTTTCCCAGGCATTTAATGCTTGAGTGCGAACTTCCTCTATTAGAGATTCTGAGTCATTATGTTTGGCTAGATAAGCTAAACAACTGTTATGTAATGTCACTTTCATAAGTTTTCTCCTACAGCAAGGGAAACCTTTACCTCTAAGGGTAAAAATTCCCCTTAGGGTTGAAAATGAATAGCTTATGCAATGTTAATGCATAAGGTAGTAAAGAGTACCCACTGTACCAACAATACCGACAATCAAAAATAAAATGCTAAATAACGTTGTTCGTTTTAACCACGTTCTTTGCACATCATCAATAATTGCCTCATATTCTTCCGCTTGGCTATCTAGCATCATTTGTAATTCGCAAAGCCGACGAGCTTCTTCGTCTTCAATGCTTTGATTGATACCAGATGTCACTTGTTTGTATTTATCGGTTGCTTTGTTTTTAGCTGCAACGAAAAAACGGCCCAAGTGTTTTCCCACACGAAATGAAAATGTTGGAGTTTCAAGAGGGTTACTTGATGGAACATCATAGTGTTCCAATTGAGTGGATGAGGACATAGTCATTCTCCTAATATGAAATAAAAAATTCCTTGGAAAAATGACATGCCCGAAGGGAATCATTTTCCCTCGGAAGGTCTTTAAGGTGGCATTCCTACGATTTCGTAGAGTATCCTTTCAGAATGCTGGATAACATTTTGGCTATGATTCTACTTACACTAAGGCAAGGCGTTGCTTTTCAAGAATCGTGCAACTTATAAGAGCTGTTTGCACAGCGACTTATCGAGTCAAATCATACTTAATAAGGCTGTCGAATCTCTATTAAAAATTGTTTTTTGGAAATGGAGAATTTATCTCAAAATCAAAAAGAATTTTTTATATATTCCCCCCTGTCATTTCGTTAATGTTTCAACTATCCAATTTCATCGTAAGGGATGGTTATGTCTATAAAAAAATCACTGTTTCTTTTCGGTTTGTTACCACTATCAGTGTTCGCCCAGGGGCCTAATCCCATAATTATTGTTTATTCAACACAAGATTATCCAATTCTTCACGCAGAGCTTGCAAGCCAAGTGTATTTACTTGATCAGGTTGAGCAATGGGAGAATGTCATTAGTCAGCGATTGAGCGTAAATCCTAATGTGGCTGTTCAGCAAGCATCTCAGTTTTTTCAGTCTGCTGAATGGAAACAGTCTGAAGAGCAATTAAAGCGTTCTTATCAGGGACTTATAAGTGGTTGGCAAAATGGAATCAAGAAGGTGCCTGCAATTTTATTTCAATATCCGGGAAAAGAGGATAGTGTCATATATGGTGAAACCAATATTGCTCAGGCATTAAGTTTATGGCAACGAGAGATTACAAAAGAGGGGACAAGATGAAATTGAAAAAAATGACATTATCCGGGCTTTGTATTGCAATTGCGTTGACCAGTATTTCAGGGCAAGCTTCGGAGTCCGGTCAATCTTCTTTAAACACTGCATCGATTATGGCATCAAGCGCTTCCACAAGTTGTTTAGATTATAAGGTCATTGGCACTTGTTTTTGGTTATTTTGTACAAAATTCGGCTGTAAAATCCGGACATCTACGAAAATAAAACACTATATTCCCGAGGTAGTGGTTTCAAGTTATAACCATCAGGCTCAAAATCCTTGGATGGAAATGAATTTCCTTAGCAATGGGGTAAAAGGTGGAGATTATCAATCACCACGCAAAGACTATACACAAGCAACATTTAAAAATGTTGATGTAATCGGTCATCCGCAGGGGGCGATCAGTCAAATGCTTAATAGTACAGGGTATTACTGCAAAAGTCAGACAACGCCTTTTGTGCCTTATTACTTGAGTGGTTTGGACTTTTTAGCGTGGCGATTTGGTGTTCCGGAAATGGTTTATCCTGAAGCGCTTATTCCAGGTATGAGAGAAATTAGAGCAAATGGCGATACTTGGGGGAATATTTATCCAAGAGCGGGTACGGTAACGCAGGTGCATGATTATAAAGCCTCAGCTGTAACAGCGCATCGAGTAGCAGATGTTGTGACAAATACCTTTCAACCACATGTATATATACCGATTGCGAAAAAAGATAATCAATCAAATGGTGAGTGGTTTCCTCCACCGGTGAAGGAAGGGGATGCTAAGACACATAAATGGCAACAGCTTCACCCGGTTACTTCACAGTCTTGTGCTATTTTCCCTGATAACCCGCCAAGCATGCTATCTGAAAATGGTAGTTATGCCTGGGCATTATGGCGTCCTTACAAGTGCTGTAAAAAACGCGGACAAACATTTTTGTATAGTATTGATTGGTCTAATTAATAAAGGAATTGAGTATGAAATTAAATCATGCACTGAAAGCATCTTATATTGCTATATCGTGCGCAATCTTATCCTCAACCATGCCAGTATCAGCTTCTAATAGTAATCCGTTTGGATTTAATAAAGCCGATTCTATTTTGTCTGATATGGTGTTTTATCAAATTGGGGGCGGTGTAGGTTATATGGCTCCCCCGAGTCGAGGTACGATTCCTGCAGCTGAATTTGGGATTGGTTGGAAAGCTAACTTGATGTGCGGTAATTTTGACATTAAGACGAGTATTAAAAATCAGTTAAATGGTTTAACTGAAGGATTTAAAGATCTTTATAGTAACGTTATCGAATCAGCCACAGGAGCTGTGGCGAGTTTACCTGCAATGGTTATTCAACGAGCAAATCCTCAGTTATACGATATTCTTACGAATGGTTTATATCAAGGTAAAATTGATTTTAATAGCTTAAAAACCAGCTGTGAAGAAATGTCTAAGAAGCTTGCAGACGCAACTTTAAATGGTCGTTGGTCTCAAAGTTCGGATATGGAATCCTTTAAAGACATTACTTCAACTGAACCAGATGCTACTCGAGCTAAAAAGAGACTTGAGGAATCTCAAGGTAAGGAAGGTAAAGAGTGGGTCGGGGGTAAAAAACGCGGTGGCCAAGGACAAGAACCAATCAAAATTGTTGAGGATGTTGCAAAAGCTGGCTACAACATGCAAAACAAGCGTAATGTATTAGAGTCTGGTCGAATTTCCGGTAGTAGTTGTAGCGGATTACTTTGTCAAACTTGGGATAATCCTAAAGATATGACAGATTGGCTAACGAATGTGATTGGTGAGAAGCAATTAACTACTTGTAAAACAGATTGTGGTACTGCTAGTAGCTCTCGAGCTGGAGTGGGCTTAACACCTGAAATTGAAAAAGAAAATATTAAGACCGTAACTCAATTACAAAAAGCGCTTAACATGAGCACTCCTTCCGTTGAAGTGCTTGCAGAATTAAGTTCTACAACAGTTCCTGTAACTCGTGGCTTAATTGAGTCTTTACGAGAAGATCCCGATGCTCAAGTATTAGGACAGCGTTTAGCCAGTGAAATTGCTGTAGCTAAAACAATGGAAAAAATGCTTCTTGCACGTCGAGCTGTTCTAACAGGTATGCGTGAGCCAAATGTGGCCAACAATAAAGATGCTCAAGAAGAGTTAGAAAAGATCCTCACTTTAATTGACCGAGAAATTGGTCAAATTAGAATGGAAATTGATTTGCAAAAATCACTTACCGGGAATTCCGCAGTGGCAATTCTACAAAATAAAGAGCTACGTGAATATAACACTGGAACTGGAAATGTTACACGTGACAGCGTAGATAAACGAATTAGCGATTTAGCTAACGGTACAAATAGCAATGCTGCTGAATTGGCAGATGCTGACAATATCAATATTCCTCGTAATAATGTCACTTTAGAAGTACCTCAGATGTCAAACTCCCTGTCTTACACAGGGACTGGCGGTACATCCGGAAATAGTAGAGGTAACACTTCTTATTCATCAGTTCCAGCAATTAAAGGGACTGCACTTGATCAAGCTACAGGGTTGTTGAAAAAATTTGAAGGGTTTAGTGATAAAGCATATTGGGATGTCAATGCTTATCGCTCCGGATATGGTTCAGATACTATCACAAAAGAGGATGGTACAATTGTCAAAGTAACGAAAGATACTGTAGTTAGTCGTGCTGACGCAGAGCGTGATTTAGCACGTCGAACACAAGAATTTGCAAATAGAGCGAGAAATAACGTATCATCTTCAACATGGGATAGGTTACCACCAAATGCTCAAGCTGCATTAACATCTTATGCCTATAATTATGGGTCATTAACAAAAGATGTGATTGCTGCAGCCCAGGCATCTGCGCAATCAGGCGATATGAACGCACTAGCAAATGCAGTAAGAAATCGTCAAAACAATAATAATAGTGTAAATGCTAAACGTCGTAACCAAGAAGCAGATTACATTTTAGGAAAATAAATAAAGGATATTTTTATGAAAAAATTACTCACTATTGGAGCGGTAGCTATGTTTGCAACGCCAGTGTTTGCAGCTAATAATATTTTTTCTTGTACGGCAGAGAACGGAAGCCCGGTGTCTGTAACAAAAAATGGTTCAGATTATGAATTTACTTATGGCCAAGTTTCTTTTAAGAATCCGGTAAAACAAGTTTTTGCTAATCAAGATTCTTATGTGGCTACTGGTTCAGGATTTATTACTAGCTCATTAGAAATGAGAAATAATGGCACAAGTTACACGATTCAATTTGTGCAACCACACAATAGTAACAGTATTGAAGAGCCAATGCTTTATATCACCAATGGCAGTAAAATGGATACGGTGAGCTGTAAAGCGGGTAGTGCAACTCAAAACTTTGAACGTCGCAGTATGAAAGCTTCATAAGCGTAAATAGAGATAAAATAAGCGGGATTTCCCCGCTTATTTTTTAGTGGCATTCACTATCTTCAAAGATTTGTATTAAATTATTTAAAATCTCCTGTTCACATTCGTTTCCGTTAATGATATTCAGTTCATCATCAAGATGAGTAAGCATTTCATCAATTCCTAATTCATTCATTGCTATTTCATTTAAACTAATAAGCCATTCTTTAAAACGAGCTTTCATATCTCCTCCTGGTACGGTTTATTTTTATATTGCAGTGTTAAGGTACATTGAGGAGATAGATAAATCAGTAAAATGAGTAAAATTTGCGACGTGGATCGCAAAAATCACATTTTTTCTGCTTAAAACGAGGTTTTAATAAAAGAATAATAAGAGTACAATGAGAGTAAGTCAGAGTATTTTTGATAGGAGAGAGGATATGGATGCTCAAAATTTTGGCCATTCTGTCGGACAATTTTTTAAGAAAATTGACCGCACTTTGTCATTTCTCCCAGGAAAGCCTCGTAAAGCTTTTGTGACAGCTGTGGCTCTTGCTGCGAGTCCAGTTTTGGCTGGAGTTGTAATTTCTAAAGCTAAATCCTTTAAAGAGACTGATTATGGCAGTGGTGCTGAGAATAAATCCATAATGAATACGCTGTTAGAATTTGAAGAACATGAGGATGGCTATCGAGATGGCCCTGAGGGGGTTGGTTTTTATTCTTTTGGAACAAGAATTGATGTTGAGGATGACGTAGATACATTTGAACACATGAATGAGTTTTATGAGATAAAATAAAAGGGGAATATAAATTCCCCTTTTATTATTTTAACTTGCTTTGAATTAACTCTCCGCCTTTCCCCCCTGCTGAACTAGCATGATTTGAACCTTGTTTTAACGCTTGAGACATCGCCCCGCCCATATTAATACCAGCCCAAGACATAGCGCCAAACCATAATGTTGGTAAGAATATAAACATACTTCCCATCACAAAGTTAGAAATAATATCGTCTTGCGCATTCTCTAAAAAATTAATATTAAATGAGTTATGAGACGGTGAGCTGTACATAATCTCAATCATATATGAGTCTAACCATCGTGCCAATTCCCACCAAAATGTGGTTGTAATAAGTGCAAAATATACAAAGCTTAGTGTCACTACAGCTTTAATTGAAAAACCACTTAAAATCGTAATGACTGGAATTAAAACTATCAGAGCCATAATCATAAAGGATTGAACCATTGGTAAGGCTTGTCGCATTGCATCGAGGCCAGGGAATATCGCTAAACTTCCCACTGCAGTTCCTACAGTCGAGGTGAGTCGAGTGACGGCATTCCAAAATCCAAATTCAACACTACCACCGTAACCTTGGTACATTTTCCCTTTTGAAACATCTATGTTTTCAGAGCGTAAAAGTGTTCTCAATAAAGCTTCATCTTGGTTGTCGATAGAATTAAAGAAATCACTCACCTGGGCAGATAAGTTTTGACGCATATCTGTAAGTAAGCGAGATTTTAATCCAGCTCCACTTTCATCCCACCATTGATCACAGCTTGGGAAACCACCTTTTCCCGAATTAGGTAATGCCGCATCTCGATTTGCATCATAAGGGAACGTGCTAATAGGTTGCTGAGCCCTAAAACGAGGGTAGAGCTCGCTGTTATTAATAAGCAATTTACCACCTAACCAGGATGTTTCGCGGATTTGTGCTGGATTCAAGACAATTTGGCTTGTTTGTAATTTTTGACGAGCCGGGATATAGCATTGTTGCACAAATTGCTGCACTTCAGTTAATAATGCTGGGTTAGTGATTTTTTGATGTTGCACCTCAAATCTAACCTGACGTAAATCACGCTGGCAAGGCAATATTGCGGTCATACCATAAGTTAGACCTTTATCCACTTTGTGCATCAACATCCACCAAATAGGAATTCGGGCTTGTCTGTCTCCAAATGTTGTCGTAAATGGCGCATAGCCTGATTTATCCGGGGAAGCAGGAACTTTATAGCCACATTGAATAGATGAACGTTCATTGTATTCAAGGTTATTCAATGAAACCGGGATAAGAGGGGCTAATGTCAAAACAACGATAAGCATTGCTGGAAGGAGTTCAATTGTGAGCCAACGGATTAATAAATCCCCCTTTTCACCCTCATCATCCCCTTGTTTAGCTGCATCACGCCAAATTTTAAAGATCATTCCGATAAGCGGAATAAGCCATAACCCCGTTCCAACAAATAACGTAAAGACTCCGTTATTAAGCAACCAACCAAGTAGAGTCAGGAAATATTCAAGATAACTGTCAACTGAGAATGTCATATTTCCCCCCTAAGCTAAAGTAATCTGTGTAATCGCTTCAGCAAAAATTAAAATCATCGCAATTAACCATTTTGCTTTTGCTGGCATAGAAGATGGTTGGCGACGGGAAATGGAATAGACCATCAACATAATCGCACCATATAGTAATAATCGTACTGCAAACCATATCCACTGCGTTTTAATAAACCAAGCACGAATATCAACATTCTGAAGATATTGAGTTGCAAATATGCCAATTGCAGTAAGGGCTAAAAATAAAAATAAAAGGATAGCGATAAAACGGAGTACATTTTTAAGCCATCCTCTTGATTGTGGCTTTTCACCTTGAGACATCAGGGCTCCTTATTCATTACCCACAGTCTTATCCCCAAAAACTGGGGATAAGTCTGCAGGGGATTCCCAAATTGCAGCTAATTTCCAAAGCAAATATTGAATTAACCAATATGCATCAACGTGATCGGTTAATTCCACATTAAGTCTAGCTGGGCAGTTTTCTGTAGAAAATAGGGGTAATTGAAACCGCCCAGAGATATTAAATAATAAATGCACTTCGCCTTTATCACCTTTAGCGTGTACTTTCCAACTTGATTGAGTAAATACACGCTGAGGAAATGCACTTAATTGGCAGTTTGAACCAATTTTTGACTTAATTTTTGCAATGAAATGTAATACATAGGCTTTCACCTCATCAGAGGTGAAAGCAAGCGATTGGATGCGAGGCCCAATGTCAAAAATACGATGAAAAGTCATATTAGGATTAGGCTGCGATTGAGTTAAGTTCGTCATTGACTGCAATCCCCCGTTTTTTGTCTAAGTCTTTTGCAACCATCAATGCCGCATCTAACTCAGTACAGTTATGTTCCATCATTAATTGTTTACGTTGTGCTTTCTCGTGTTTTTCAGTCATCCCTAGCGCTAAGTAAAGACTAGGTGGAACAACACGGAATAAGGCTTCCATATTGGTTGCGAGCACCACACCTTCAGTATATTTCTTATCTGCTTTTTTCGCAGATAACAACATCATTTTCTGAGCTTCGGATAAACGACGGAAACGGTTCACCTGTTCAACTTCATCATTAGAAAGGTTAAGCAATTCCCACCATTCAACCATACTGAGTAATTTATCAGATTCATCAGGGAAGTCAGCCATATTTTGTGTAGCCAACCATAACCAAATACCCAATTTACGCCACATTTTAGAACCTTTAACCAGGAACTTCGCTAGAAGTGGATTTACGGTAATGATATGCGACTCATCAGTAATGTTCACGATAGGACGGAAACTGTGTTGATATTTTTCACCTAATGAGTTGATATGGTTAATTAGGGAAATATACGAAATCGCTAATTCAGCTTCATAGCCATCACGTGCAAACATCGCCAAATCGACAAGTGTAATATCAGCTTCAGGCCAAATTTCCCCTTCACGGTTAAAGAATCGACCATTTACCCCAGTGCAGAAAATATCCATTGCTTCGGCCATATCTGCAAGACGAGATGCACGTTCCGGGCGAATATCCGGGCGACGACTTAACTCCTCAAGTGCGGCTTTTACATCTCCGGTTAAAACTTGACGAGGTGGGGTCTCTTGTGAGGTTTTCTCAGCCGCTAATA
The DNA here is from genome assembly GCA_018381425.1 of Haemophilus parainfluenzae. GTDB lineage: Bacteria > Pseudomonadota > Gammaproteobacteria > Enterobacterales > Pasteurellaceae > Haemophilus_D > Haemophilus_D parainfluenzae_O. The sequence goes on along the minus strand of JAGZRY010000001.1, from coordinate 28,682 downwards.
AAATAGCCTGGCGAATAGCCGAGCGGTCAGCACGGCTCATTTTTTCATCTTCCTTCGCTTCTCCCCCGGTGATCATTAAGCGCGCGGTTAATTCCATTTCCGCAAGTAAATCTCGTTGTTCCTCGCCTTCATCTTCATTATCGTCATCATCTTGAACTTCAAGATCAACATCCATTTCCAATAAACGATGCGCTTCAGAGAAGAGCGGTAAAGCGATGTTACTACTTGGCTCAAGAGATACACGGTTAACCGTCAAACCGTAACGCTCCGCATAATCTGAAAACAATCCAAAAGAGTTACCCGCTTCTACAATAAATAAGCGAGGACGGTGCACAGCCATCAGTTGCGCCATTTGTGCGGTTAATGTTGCCGATTTACCTGAACCTGTAGGGCCTAAAATGAGCTTATGCGCATTTTTAGTCCGGTCTTTAGGGTTTAGTGGGTCAAAATCTAATGGGCTTCCACCGCGATTAAAATAAGTGATTCCTGGATGTCCTGTTCCTGTCTCGCGACCAAATACAGGTAACATATTCGCAATGTGTTGCACCCAATAATACTTGGTATAAAAACGAGATTTTGCATCTAATTGAGGATTAAAATTCATCGGTAGCCAGCGTAAATAACTATTAAGAGGCGCAACTTCGTTACCTTCTTTTACTGGCACTAAATTATTGCTTAGTAAAACCGTTCTTAATTCTCTTGAGCGAATGCGTAGCTCTTGATCGTCTTTCCCTCTTACATAGAAAACCATGCCAGCTTGATAAAGCTTGTGTCCGTCTTTTAAATATTCAGTTACTGTGAGCGCATCTTGTTTTAAATAGATAGACTCATAGTTATTACCGACAGCTCGGCTGCTTAGTTTATTTAAATGCGCTTGTAATTTATCTTGAGGATGAATGACTACAGTGATAGCCATAATGGTTGATTCCGGCAATAAATCAAATAGTGCATTAATATTACGACCTCGAGTGACTTCGCCTGTCATGTGGCCAACATCCGGCTGCTTACGAATATTATCAATCACAATGACTTCGTGAGGTTGCTCATTAAAATACCAATAGCCATTTTTACTTTCCGGTGGCGTAAAAAAGAGATTTTCACTAAAATCTTGGTCTTGCAATGGTAGAGCAGACTCATCCTTAGAGAGTGATAAAAGATCATAGCAAGCCTTGTCATCGAGTCTGTTAAAATAGCGTGATGGATTTGGATTAAACCATTCTAATAACCAACGATGAATTTGTGTTTCATTTTGGCGCTCCATGGTTAATCCAGCGGTGATAAAAGCACTTTGAACACGGTCACAAGCTGTATTTAATTTCTCGATTGTATCTGTCTCATTATTTCCAGCATAACGATAAATAACCATGCGTGTTTTACGCACTTTTCCAGCCCATGCCGTATTTGTTACCCGGTCATCAACAAAAAGCCCACCTGGTTTGCCTACTGCTTTTAAATGACGTTCCATTTCACCAAGCCACTGTTCTGTAAACTCACTACCGCTCGCTTCAGGTGAAGTGTTTTTAATGTACTGTCTCAGATTCTCAACATAACCACTTAAATCCTTGTCATCCTGGCAATAGAATTGTACAACGTAAGGATTGGTATCAAGTTCATCGAAACTATCCTGTAAGGCATCTTTAACCAATGTGCGAACGCGATTAAGATAGTCGCTGCTTCTCCCCTCAGTTCCTATAGGCTTAATATCAAATACCGCACCTGCACTTTTAGCATCATCAAAAAGCATTACGCCTTCTTCTTCCAAATATTCCGCATAAGGTAGATTGGAGATAAAAGAGGGATCGCGCCCATAAAGCATTTTAACATGTTGCTCTCTGGTCATTTTTCTATTACGCATAACAGGAGTGATTTCAATCGTCTCTTCTACGTTATTGGTATCATCCGGCTGTGCCTCTTCCAGTGCAATGGATGTTAGGATAGGTTCCTTTTTAGGTTGAGGCTTATCACCCTTTTTAGCGGGGAAGAAAGCCTCTAACACGTCTTGGAATAATGCCATCGTTTCTTACCTCATCTAGTACATTCTTGTACGCTCACCCGGTTGGGCATATTGCACACGTCCATAAAATGGAATTACTGAAGAATAACCTGGTACAGGCATTTGCTCTGAGGAATCAGTTAAGTGCGGATAAACATACATCACTAAATCAGGGTTTGGTAAACGAGGGAAAAGATTTTTCACCTCATTTTCTGCTGTACGGGTATAAGTTTGTTGTTCACGAGATGAAACGTAATTTGGCGCATCAATAAGGCGACCATTTGGTGTGCGATAAGATGTAATATTGCTATCATTACCACCTCGATTCCAAATATCTTTCATTGTTGCATCGCCTGTTGGCAATAAATCACCTTGAGAAGTTGAGCAGCCAGTCAAAACACTGCTTGCGGCTAAAATCATGCCCATCATCATTAAAACTTTCATTATTGCTCCTTAATCCAAGTTAGATTGTCTTGAGGCTTGTCCGTATTTCACTTTTCGAGACATGCGGTCATAATCAATATCAATTTGTTTTTCAATGTGTACGGCTACTTCTTTACCCGGTGGAACATATACCGCATCAAACATTTGGCCATAACGTTGACGGAACCAGTCTGCAGTCTCTCTCAACCCGCCACCTAACGCCTGACCAAGGATATACTTACCGTTATTACCTGTTACCGCACCAATTACTGCACCGCCATCAATTACCGTTGTTGATTGAGAAGATGATAAGCCTTGAGCAGCTGCTGACGCGCCAGTTAAGAAGAAGTTCGTTGTTAAGTATTCCGGAGCATTCGTTCTGCGCTCTCCAGGAATACAAGGTACGCCATGCGGATCAGATAACCAGCCAATTTTATTGTTAGAATCGTCTGTTGAAACAATGCGGCCATCACTAAACACAAAAGTTAAGCTTTTCACATCACCACGTACACAAGATAGCGTCCAGTCACCACTTGCCGTTCCGGAGACAATTGCGCCTTCAATATCTGGAAGTTCAATACCATTTGCAATTAAGTTATCTCGACCAATAAGCAATTTAAATGGATAAGGTTCAGTTACATTATTGTCAATCGGTACACGTCCAACAAGCGCAGTCATGGCAACCGAATTGGTTAAAGTCGAATTAGCGGCAATTGTGAAAAATGGTGTTGCGGTATTAAATATCGAGTTGTTGCTTGTATTAGGCTGCAATCCATCATTAGATTTACGGATGCCATTCACATTGCTATCGAAAGTTTTTGGAAAACCAATTCCAGCTCCATTTGTGCCAATACCTTGCAAAGAGTTACCTTGGCTATCAGTGGTTCTCATATCACTTGGGTTTACCCAATTGATTCCCCCTTGAGTTTCAACCTGAGGGCCAGTTGTTGCTCCGTTTATTGGTAGAGGAGCATTGGGATTTGCCTGGGTATTTCCATTTCCTACAACTTGATTACCAGCTTGTAAAACCTGATTTTTTAACGCATTAATCTCATTAATTAACGCCCCTGTTTCTGCTTGCACTGCTTGTTGAATTTGATAATCCGTATTATTTGCTTGATTTTTTAACTGCTCATTCTCTTTTACCAAGCGGTCATTTTGTAAAATCACTTCATCAAAGCGTTTGTTATTTTCCTTTACTTTACCAATAAGTGTTTTAACCGTATCTTTAGATGTATCACCCTCAAGCCCCATTGAGCGTAGCTCTTCCGGTGATAAATCTTTGAGAGAGAGATCTAAAGCATCTTCTTTTTTGGTTTCTGCTGTATTTGAATTAGATGAACTACCACCGGAGAAAAGAAATCCAGCCATCAGCGTCACGACAAGAGCAGTAATCCCACCAATAACATAGAACGCTTTATTTGCTTTCATTTGCATTGTTCGCTCCTTATTTCGTTTGAGTTGTCACTGTTGTGGTGACTTTTTTCAATTTTTTCGGTTTATATGAATTTGACTGAGGGATAACAGAATGATTAGGCAAACCTTCTGTCACAAGATATACCGTTGTGGTATCTTCAGGTGTACCATGCCCCCCAAGCCAATTATGCTGAAATGTTGCTGCATAAAATCGTCCTTGCAATTCTCGAGGATCTAAATCAATGCGAGATTGCCCCTGGTTTTGCAAGCGAACTGCAGTGACAACATACCCATCAAGTTGCCAGCTGAGTAATGGTGTAGCTCGCACAGGCAATGCAGGTAAGAGTGTTTTAAGCGGTGTAGGAAGGCGATGTGAAACCTGGCGCACACCTTCTAATGGCTCTACTGTACGTAAAGGCGCATAAAACATCTGTGCAGCATAGCGCGTTAATGCAGCTGGAGCGGGTAGTGCCGAACGAGCATTTGGCATTGGCTCGTTATATGCATTTGCATCTTGACTATAAGCCGTTGTTTGTTTTTCAACTTTATTTTCATAAACAAAGCGAATTGGCTCGCTTGCATTGGTAACAGAATGCTTCGCTTGCACATCAAGTAGGATTATTTCCCCGGTTGCAACATCCATAAGCTGTAAGCGTGTTTTGGGGAAATCTGCAGTTGCTTTTAAATAAACCGCACCGCCAGTTGATTGAATGCGAAGCTTGCTATCTAATTCAGGTGGATAACCTACTTTTACATTTTTATCTACGAATAGAATACGTTCTTTTTCGATTTGTAAATCAATCGGTAATGGTTTACGCGCCCATTTCATTAACACATCGGCAGATGCCGTCATTGGTGAAAAGATAAAAGCCGCGCTCAGTAACAAAGTGAGTTTTTTCATTATTGGTTATCCCCTTCTTTAAATTCTTTGGCTTCTAAACGTAATGGAATTGAGCTGTAGCAGTTAAATCCCAATCCCCAAGGGTTGTGTTGTAAATCTGTTTCCATGCGCACGACATTGACTGGGAAGCGGGTTAAAACACGTTTTACGGGTTCATCTTTAAAATACTCATCCACGCTTAAATCAAGATTAACCGTCCAACTATCAGGGCTATGAACAATAACACTAGTGTCTTTAAATCCTCGGCCCACAATTTCATAAACACCACGTGCACGTTCCCGTAATTCACCGTTAGATAAACGGTCATAGTAGTCTTTCTTCAAAAACTCTTGGCAACTTGGCGTAATAAAGGCTTTATTTCTTTCAATATTTAATTTGTATTCTTCTTCGCCATTCTCCATCCAGCGATTTAACTGTTGGAAGGTTTGATAAGCAAAGGCATAAACGGTTGATTTTGGCACTTCCCACCAAGGGCGTTGACTTCCTGCACGTAAATCCGGTGGGTTATAAATCATTAATCGACTTGGTGCGGTAAAAATAATGGCACATAGCACCAAACAAATCACAAGTAATGCACCGATAGCGATTCGCCCAGTCATAATTTCGCGATTTTTTTGATGAACAATCCCTTTTAAGTTATTCATAATAAACTCTCTTATCTTTTAACTCGGCGAATAGACCAAGTACCTTGACGGGAGATAAAGCGATTTCCCCCTAATAATCCATCTAACTTAACCTCGATCATTCGATTTAAGTAAGCTTCCGGCTTACCTCGTTTAAGGCGCGCAATAATCACTTTGCCAATTACCACAGAAAGTATGCAAAACAACATGGCAAGAGACGGAATTAACAACCAAAAATCAAAGCCTAAGGCAAAACAACAAAGGAGGCCAAGCACTGCACCTAAGATAAATCCCATTGCTGCAGCCAACATAAATTCACTTACAGATAACCCGCCATACACACTCGATTCACGATTTAATCGAGTAGGAAGAAAGGGGATCGTTTGCTCTTTATCACTTGACATCTTGACCTCACAGAGATGATTAAAATAGACCGATAGCCAATTTCACCAACCAGAGACTGAAGAAAATTAAAATGAAACCAAGAATGAGAGCGATAATAAATGGGCCCCATCCTTTTTTGTCATTTTCGTCAGTCGCTGCGTTATAGGTTTTAATTAATGCTTTAACCACTGTCATGATTGACCATGCTGCAAATAAAATTGCAAACAAGGTTGCCATTGATTTAGCAACAAGATAGATAATTTCCATCGGGTCTTTGGTATTGCTATCTACACCTGGGATTTTAAAATCAGGGATTTTAGAGGTATTGATACCATTACCACCGCCTGTAGCAAACGCATTTTCAACGGATAACCAAAGTAAAGTTACTACCGCAAGAAAACGACTTGAAACATTCTGAAAGAAGGATTTAATCAACTTCATGAGATGTCCTTATGATTTGTTAAATAAAAAAGCTGACAACACATATAATTAATGCTGCGCCCCATAGAATCAGTTTAAAGAATGGCCAAATATCACCGTCGTTCACCATGCCTTTGTAGCCATGATTAGTTGCCCACATATATGCAAGCAGTAATACGGCAACTAAAATAATGGCCAGCATGATTTTCAGTTTTAGCGGGTCTAAACCACTTACAGTATAAAAACTGTCTAATGGTGAAACAGAAGGGAAATTAGCGTTACTCATCTGCTATTGACTCCGAAGATTGAGATAATCTTCTTTTAAGTTACGAATAGCTTTAGGATTTCTAGGGATTGCCCGGGAAGGGTTAATATATTGCTTAATCCCTGCCTGTACCGTAGCAATATCTTGATGTGCTGAAGCGTAATCAAAATATTCACGACTTTTCGCAGAAACCTTTGCACTTGCAGCTGCTCGCTGTAATGAGAGTTTTGCTGCATCCAACTGTTTAATTGCTTGCGCTAAATGCTCTTGCTCTGTTGCTTGAGCACTTATAGCGCCAAACAATAAGCCTATTGTTAGAGATAAACTGAAAATATTTTTAGTCACGGAGAACTCCTTGCTTGAAACAGATTCCAAGCAAAGAGTGCCAAAGAAGAGAGGGAAATTTAATGAGAAACTCTTTTTAAATTCAAAACAGTTTTTAGTGATAAAAAAGGGCGCTTATTCTTGGAAAAATAAGCACCCATAATGACAACATAGAGGCATATTAAAGGTATTTTTTAAAGCTCGCTGCCGTTACACAGATGGATAGGCCAAATAAAAATGCAGCGGGTACTAATATCACATTCGGATAAATGGAAATTGGGATAGAAAGATACAACACCCACGCTGACAACATAATCGGGCCAATTAATCGACGAGCATGATGATAAAGAAAACTAGACTCTCTGCCCGCACCAAATTTACGACGGTCACGCATCATTAACCCTTCAGTAAAGCCCGCAAATGCGGCTAACAAAAAGAGTGGGGAAGTAAAAACAATCACTACAAGTCGAATAACAAAGGTGATAAAAACATAAATCACTGACTCAATATAAGCTCGCCCATAATGATACACCCACAAACCTACGCTACTATGCTCACGAGGGTTGGCCAACCAATCTTTTACACCTGTTTTTACAAAAAGCCATTCATGTAATGACAAAATAAGACCTTCAGCCAACTCTTTTGGAGAATGATAGAAAAGCCCCCTCGTTAGACTATCAGAAAGCCATCCAAGCTCAGTTAGCATCATTTTTTGACTGTGTAAATGACCTTGTTCAGGCCATAAAAATGCAATACCTAACCATTCAAAAATAATGCTCAAAATCAGGGAACCAAATAAGGCGGCTAATACCGCATTAATGTAGTAAAAAAGACCCTTTTTCTTTTTTCTAACTTGTTGTTCTGCCATTACTGTAATGTTCCCACTGGAGATAATTTACAGTGAAAGAAAAGATAACCTTTTACTTCACCGTCTAAAAAAATTTGAATTGCCTGGATGCCATTTTCAGATTTTTTTACATCATTAGCCGTCCAAAGTGAGATGCCTTTATTCGCATACTTTTTCGAAAATTCATGTGTGGTATAACGCTGATTATTCCAATCTTCCAAATAAGGTAAAAAGTAATTAAGTAATTCATCTGCATTTTCTAGCCCACAAGAACAGCTAGTGACTGAATTGAAATCTACGCTCATATCCGGAATATCAAGCAAGTTCATATCCGGCTGATTAATTATCTGTGTCATCAAAATCATCCTCATCTGTATCATCATTCTGATCAATATCTTCATCTTCCATATCTTCAGCAGCTGGAGTTTCAACATCCCCGAAAAGCATTTCTTCTCCTGCGTGTGAAGGTGCTCGATTTAATGACATTGACTGAAAAGCGGTTGCTATATCTTGACTTGGCGCATAATCAGAAAATGCAGATTGCCACCAATTTGGTGAAATATGGTAGTTTTTTCGCATATAAGCCGTCAATTCTTGAAGTGATTCCGGCATCACATCATCTTTATCAACCGCAGGTAAAGGCATTCTTAATTTATAAAGCGTACTTCCCTCAAGAAGGGCAAATGCCTGACCTTTTGGTAGATTTGTAATATGCGCTGGCGATAACATTTGCACCATTTTTTCAGAAATACGTTCACCAGTATTAGAAGTAAACGCCTTGCCATCATCCGGATTGCTATTATCCGTCGTACTTGATGTCACCATGCTTTGATAAATTGTGACATCGTTGAGCTGACGCGTTAAAAACTCTGCAGTGGCCGGCTCTTTTACCCGGAACATTAAAAGTGTATTGAAGTTACCTGTTGTTTGTCCCGTTTTCGCTTTACTTCCAATACGAGCTTCAATATCTGAGAGCGTTTGAGTATAGGCTGTTACCTGCATTCCCGCACCACGACCTTTATTGATTAGCGGGATAAATTCATCACCCATTAATTCATTGAATTCATCGCAATGAAGGTTGATTTTAGGCGGTTTGCTTTTAGTTTTAAATGCATCCGGTAATCCTTCATCTACACCAAATTTATAAATATGACCTGCCATTGAGACTAGATCGGCAAACATACTATTACCCACAGCTGCAGCTACAGTCGCATCAGATAGCGCGTCTAAACCAACGTAAACAATCCCTCTTTTACGAATAATAGATTCCCAATCAAAGATAGGGCGCTCATCATGAATATCAGTGTAATCAGGCGAGAGAAGCTCTGCAGTTTTACCTGTAGTGAGTTTTTCAAGTAACGGTAAAAGCGATGCCACAATTTTATCAAAATAGGTTTTATCGTAACGTACCGCACTTGATAACCCTTCAAGTACCGGGTCAAAAATCTTATTCTCTAAAATATATTGGTTAATAACAGCAATAAGCGGTCTATCTTTCATCGAGAACGGTAAATTTTTTACATCTAAGTTAGCCGCAACCGAAGCCAAAGTTGGCCATATTTTCTTATCGACAGCATCAAAATGAAGTTTGGCGTAGTCTAAGAAAAGTGCATCAATATTTTGCACGAAACGCGAGATTTGCACATAGTCCGGGCGTTTTCCCATTTCAACCAATGCACGGGAGACAATATTCACAAAACGCCAAGCAAACTCTTTAAATGCTGCACTATTTCCCGCACCACTTAATTGCCCGGAAATACGTCCTGCCACCTCTGAAATTCGACCAAATCGACCAACCGGGTTATAACGAGCAGATATTTCAGGATGTCCTAAATGGAATACATAAAATTCATTTTCACGACCCGCACGTTTTGCTTCTGCATACATTCGCTTTAACATGTCCGGGTCGCCTTTCGGATCGAAAAAGACAACCACTTCACGCTCTTCAGGTGTTTTGCCTCGATGTATATCTTGTGTAACAAGCACTTCAGCAAAACGCGTTTTCCCTACGCCAGTCGTACCAAATACTAAGGTGTGACCGCCACGGTCACCTAATGGAAGCATAATATCGCGTTCATTCGGCTCTACACCATGCATTACTGGAATACCGCCAACTGGCGGTAGCGGTCTTACTGGATTTAATGGAGAGTCCATTGAAGTGAGTCTAGACAACCAATTATCATGCACTTTTTCATAATCACGAGCGGCTTTAAACCACTTTCCATTTTTCCAATAAATTTGCCCATTTGCAGAGAAACAGTCATAAAGACGTTGCGTATGCTTAGGCTCCCATTCAAAACCACGCCCCAAGAATAAGGCTTTTTTACTTACTGGAATTTGACGACTGGTCAAAGCATAGTGAGGGAGTCTGCGTAAATTTCGGTGATAGCGTACAATTTCCATGCCTTGACGAAAACGCATAACCCCCATACCTGCAAAGGCAGCACCCAGCCCATATCCAATGAGAGGATTTAGTGCGAGCGACCAAGGTGCACCGCAACAAACCAAAGCGCAAGATCCATGGACGGCAGCTGGAAAAAACTCAACTGGAGGTCTAAGCAAACCTTCTAAAACGTGTTTTTGACTCATTGCGACAATCCTTCTGAAGTCAATAAAGCAGGGTAGTGGGCAAGATTTAATCTTGAAGCTAAGTCATCCCCTGGAGTTGGCATTAAGGTTAAATCAGGTGCTAATTGACGTAACTCACTTAATTCGTTTGTTGTTTTAACGCTTACTACAAGTCCCATTGCCCCAATTTTTTTAAGGTAGTCATAATTACTGTGTAACCAATTTTTAGATAAGTTATCTGTTCCAATAAGAAAAATAGGCAACATTCCAGGAAGATTCATTCTGACTGGTTGTATTTGGCCCGGTGTCATTCTATGTGAGGCTACAGGCAAAATATCCGCTTCGGTTAATGTTGAAGGAACACTGTTAGGGTAAGCTTGAACCATTGATTCGTCCGGTTGTAATGCTTCATAAAAACGGACTGCACTTTCCCCGCCAAAATCACCAATAACTTTTAATTCAGCTTGCGCCTGAACTACTGCTCCTAAGCAGACCAAAGAGAGGAAAAAGGATTTATACTGCATAATTCTGTTCTCGTATTAATTGGTTGGATTTTGCCAACGAATAGCTTGTTGATTTGTTTGATTTGACGCTGGTTCAACCCAACGCATAGCGGTTTCTGTTGGAGAAACCCAATGTAAATGAGTTGGTAATGGTTTATTCTCAATTTGATAACGTGCTGATGCTGAAGGGCGCTGGAAGTTAGCTATTTGTTTACTGATATTAAAACGCTCACTTTGATAGACAAGAAAGCCTTGCACAGACATTCCTTTTTTCATTCCATTGCGTTTCATGTTAAGAATATCCTCACGAGTTGATCTACCTTGTAGCGCTCGATGTAACCCATCTATACCAATATTGTGAGCAAGATATAAATTTTCATGTGACGGTTTTATCCCTCGCTCAAAAAACTGATTAATATGCCATCTGGCTAAAAGTGCGGTTGCTAGAGTGTTAAGTCGATTGTTTTTTCGAGGGTCAAAAGGTGTATCACGATTGTAACGAGTGATTTGAGTCATACCTAAGGCTCGCCCCTCATCAGTTGTTGCAAGCCAATTCCAGGTGCCCTGGGTAAATTGCCCCACACCAGTTGCACCAGTCGGGGAAATATTGCCATACCACCCATCTTCAATTTTTACTAACCCACGTAGCATAGCTTCATCGACCTGGTAGCGATTAGATGCATTTTTAATATAGCCATCAATATCAGTTCCAAAGCCATTAAATGCAACGGAGTGAGTCGCAACGCCAAGACCGATTAAGCTAAATACGATTTTTAATAGACGATTTGTTGCCATTGCCCATCCTGCTGAATTTGGAATGCAGCAGGCATTTTGCCATCTGCATACTGTAACCAGGCTCCATTATCATGATTAAGGGTAATTAATTTTCTATTCACTTTATTTGGGTCGATGTTATGTTTTTTCGCCCAATTATAGATTTGCTCATTATTCTTCACGCCAACAAAATAAATATCTATAGGCGTTTTATCATTCACATATTGCAATACACGATCAGCATTCGCTTCACATTTGTCACAATTTTCTAGGCGAGTAAAATAAATCACCCGTCCAAACCGCTCTGAAATATGAGGTTCAACCTTAAATGGTTGCTCATTTGGATACATTTCAGCAAATACGCGATCATAAGTGCGTTGGAACTGCAGCTCTCGCTCCATGCGGTCGTGCATTTTTTTTGCTAGTAGTCGAGCATAACGCTCTCTATCCTGCTCATTTCGAGACTCCACACCAAGCGAGGTTAAAGGGTCAAGACCTGGCGACCATATACCACGAGCACCTTGATTAAGCTCTTGATAGCGCTGCCATTCTTGCTCAGTTAAACCCCACTCCTGAGACTTAGCTAATAACTCTTGTTGATTTAATTTATTTGTCACCAAGTTTTGCTGATTTAACGATTGAGTAGCCAGCGTATTCGCTGCTGTGACATCAGCAAATACAGCAGTAGAAAACATCCCTAATATCATCGCCACATAGGATATTTTTTTGACATGATTCATTTGCTTATTCCTCGATAATTTCCGTTGTGGTTGTTGTCGTTGTTGTGGTTTCTACTTTCGGCTTTTCCCCTGTAGCACGTTCCGGTACAGCTGGGCGTAATTTAAAACAAACGACACGAGAAACATCATTGATAGTAATTTCATAAGCTGGCCCTGCTAACATTTGGAGAGCATCACGTAAAGCCATCGGGCCAAATTGATAATGTACTTTTGGTAATGAACGGGAATAAAGCGTGGAAAGTGTTGGTTCATTCTGACCAAAGCCATGACAAAGCGAAAGCCCTGTATCTTTTAACGTCGTGCGTAATCCCTGCTCAACGGTTGCTGTTAAGGCTCGTTTCTTTTTACCTAACATGTTGACAGTGACACTTTGGTCAAGAAGGTATTTTTGACCTTCTTCCGGAGAGAAATTAATTAAAGTGTATCGACCTTCACGTAACACTTCTGTACGCTCAGGCTGATAGTCTGTGTAAATATCCGGACGAACAATTCGATCTTCCGGTTGTAAAACTTGATGCTGACCTTGTTGAATATTTGGATTTTCTAGTGCTTGTTGCTCATCGGCTGTTTGTTGTTTATGTGCACAACCAGAAAGCACAACCAATGCAAAAGTGGTTAATAGAATTTTTTTCATGATGAGGCTCCAATTAAGGTATTTAAATAATGCCTTAATATGGATAACTCTCACCTGAATTTGAATAATTTATTCTTCTTGAAGTAAAGATAGAAAAATTAGCTGAGAAAAATATATTTAACGCCAACAATAATTGTTAAGTGCACCGGGTAAAAAAGATAAAAGAAAAGCTTAGGCATGCGAGAGATTGAGATATTACATTGACGAAGGCCTTTAGGGTGAAGAATAAATATCATTGTACCGACCACAACAGTTACAACACTGATTGTTTCAACAATAGTTTCCCCGAAATTATCAATAAAACTGTGATTGACGAAAAGTGCGAGCAATACACAGGTTAGCATCGTAATAAGACGAAATTGAGTATCTTTTGTTTGCAAAAATAGGTAACAACCAATGCAATATAAAAGCCCAGGTAAACCATAATCAGAGAGTGCGGAAAGAATAATAAAAAAGCCCAATCCAAAAAACATGACCCAGCTATTTAAGTCTTGACGGTTTTTATATACCCATATTACCCCGATTACAGACAAAAACTGAAATAGGACATTTAAACGGTCATAATTAGGCTCGAAAAGCGTAAAACTGATTTCAGATAAAAATGCGGTTGCTATCATCCAAGTGAAATAACTTTTAAAGTTCACGTTATCTCGAGATAAATTAAGCGCGATGATAAATCCAAACGCCACGTAGGAAAATCGACCAATCACCCGGCACCAGGATAGAGCAGGGTAAGCATTTGAAAAGGCTACACCAATATGATCGATAATCATTGTAATGAGTGCTAACCATTTTAGGCATTCAGTTTGAGAAGAGGTTAAATAAGGCATCGTTATACTATTAAAAAGAGTTTTATTTATCATACCCTAAAAAGGAAAAGCCTATCTACTTTATGTAGATAGGCTTTCAAGGTAAATAGATTAATATTCATATCCGAGCATAATCGTTGTAGAACTACGATCTGCTTCAGTGATGATAAAAACACTTTCTCCATCAACAAAATGCTGGCTCACAATGCGTTTATCCTTCTCTACGGCATGATCGTTTTCAATCCAATCTTCAACGCTGGTAGCACCCCAATCATAACCTAATTGTTTTTCAATTAAGCGATGAATGGTTGGCATTCCCAATAACTGTTTAGCGCAGATAGTACACGAAACATCCCCTAACTTAAGTGGTGTTCTTTTTGATTGATATATATCCCAATCAAAGTGTCCTCTTTGCTCATCTTCACTTTCATCAGAAAAAGAAATCTTAGTTGTTCGATTCCCGTCATCATCTACTGAAGTAGAGAGTTGAATGGTGTCTTTACCATTATCTGCTTGATAGAAATTCATAACAATTTCTGAAAGCGGATGTGGCGGTTTTTCAATCCAATCTTTATTCCCCAGCATGATAATGCAGCCATTTTGATGCCACGAGATGACCTCATTGATCTTTTCGGTAGTTAATTCCGCTAAGATACGACGAGAGACGAAGATTTTTCCAAGTTCTAAAATACGATTTTCCTTACACATAAGTGTTTCTCCTAAATTTTTAAAATGTAAAAAGTAAAGGGGATAACACTGCCATTGAGGGTGTTATCCCCCAATGGGTGAAAGGTTGTTAGCTAAATAAGATGATTATCAGTAAAGCAAAAAGACGCAGAACCAGAAACGATAAAGTGATCAAGTAATTTAATTTCCATTAATTCACAAGCTTCCTTTAATCTCTTGGTTATATATTTATCAGCATCACTAGGCTCAACATTTCCAGTTGGATGATTGTGTCCAATGATAATTGCTGATGCATTTAGCTTTAATGCCTGTCGAATAATCTCCCGAATCGACACAGAAATTTCTGAAACAGATCCTTGAAACATCACCTCAGATTTAATCAATCTGTGGATTCTATCCAAGAAAAGTACCACGAAATTTTCTCTTTCTTCATTACCTATAATGGTTTGAAAATAGAGTTTAGCTATTGATGGAGCAGTAAATTCCTGCGCACCTTGGTAAAAGGGCTTTTCTTCCATCACTTTAGTTAAAATAACCTGTGCCTGTTCTAAAATAGCTTGTTGTTGCTCGTTTAATTTAAACATTTGATATTCCTTCTAAAATAGGGAATATCGCCCATAAGGGATATATCCCCTATGGGTGAAAGTGCGGTCAAATTAACACACACTTTAATGGTACATAGTTTTAATAGAGTCCACTTTATTTAAAAAGTCTGACTTGCATTTACGCCCAAAGTAATTCGGCTAATTTTACTTTTTTCTCAAGCTCATTGACTGCTTTTTTAGCATAAGTGAGAGAAAAAGCATATGTTCGCAATTCAGGTTTATCTTTAAGCTCTTGGTGTTTTTCTTTGGCTTTTTCCAATTCAAATTTAAAGAACTCAAGACTTTCCGGCATGGATAAATCAATTTTCCCAGCCATCTGTTCCCAATAAGCGATTTTACCGTCATAATTTTCTGCTTTACGCATTTCTTCAATAGACTTATCCATGCGTCTTGCATTACGTTCAATCAAGGCTCTATGACGTTTTTCGCTATGATGACCGATTTTAATCGGTTCCCCCAAACGAAGAAATTCACGACCTTCATTAGCAGCTTCACAATATTGTTCACTGCGTTTTAATGCATTATTAGCTGCGTTTTGATAACGCTCAGCTTTTTGTTCTGCACGAACTTGACTATTCACTCCATCACACCGGGTGAAGGAATAAAAATACGCATCCTCAGAGGTTTTTACGAGATTATGAATCTCCACTTCTGTCTCTTTACCGTATTTACTGGTTAAGATGATAACGTCACCTTTTTGGTGAGTATCAGGACATTTAGCAACAAAAACATTAGGGCACAATTTAGCGTAAGTATTCATAGGTTTCTCCTCAAATAGAAATAAAAAAGGAGAAACCACCCATAAGGGGAGTTTCCCCTTCAGGGTAAAGAAAAAGCCAACAAATCTTGTTGTTGGCTTTCATCAGTTTATAGGTTAGTCATTCCCTTGCTCATCTTGGCGTTTTGCTTGATATTTCAACTCACCATCAACTTTAATAAAGTTAATACGGTAGAGTCGTCCTTTAATCGACACGCCAGTATCACCTTTTTTGTGATATTCACTGTCTTTTGAATAAGTGAATGTGTCATACCACAAATCACTCATTACAAAAGAAACTAAGACTTTTTTCTTAGCTTCAACAGCTTCTTGACAGCGTTTAATCAAGTTAGTGGTTTCTTCACCGGTCACATTCATATCGAAAAAACGATATTCAGGATCGTCGGAAGAGCCAGTCAATGCAGCAATTCGACAAGCCCAAAATGCATCTCCTTTTTTCGGCTTGATTTCGCGAATATCGCTTAAATAACCAATGCCAGAAGTATGAAGATTGAAGTAAGTTGGTTTTGCGTTTTGGTTAGACATAATGTTTCTCCTAAGTAGTAAAAAAGCGGAGAAACATCCTTACCCAACACGGGAAAAATGTTTCCCGCCAAGGGTTAAATTGTGATTAAACTAGAATAAGTAATCTTATTTTAGGTTAAGGGTAGTTTAAGGTGGCACACCTACGAATTATTCGTAGATTCTCCTTTCAGTGTGCTGGAAAAAATTTTGGCTATGATTCTACTTGCACTAAGGCAAGGCGTTGCTTCTCAAGAATCGTGCAACTTCTTAAAGGCTGTTTTCACAGCACCTTAAAAACTGTTGTTATTAAAATCTAAAGCAAACTGTAAATGTATAAAAAATTAAAAATTCTATTTGGAGATATTTTAGTCAAAAGAAAAGGTCACCCAGTTTCCTGAATGACCTTATAGTTTTGACTATAGATTGATTAAATAAAAATTAAGTAGGCCAAACTAATTTGATTCATAAAAATACTGATACGTTCGTTACCATATACGGATTTTTACGGCTCGCCTTATCCGATTACTTTGTGGCCATCAATCGGTTATATCTGTGGCATCAAATTGACACAAAGGGCACCCATTGTTTCACCGGTGGGCTCCGGTAAGGACAAAGTAGCAAGCCATTGCGAATTTTCAAAATGCACTTTGCAATACACTTTAAAAATCCGCAATGGCCAGCGATTTGAAAAGTCGAGAGTAAATTGGGGCGTTACTCCATCATTACTCTGATTAACTAGGTGGCACACCTCACAAGGAGCGTTAATCAATGTGAGAAATTCCTTTCAGCGTGCTGGAATCATTTTTGGCTAGTGTGAATTGATAACCGACAATTCACGAACGGTCTTACGAAGGCTTTAGTATAGCACTATTTTTGAGGGCTCGCCATTCACAGGCGCTTAAATCCTAGTTCAATAAGCTTCGTAAAGATGAAATTTGCTCACTCACACTTTTACTCGACTTTTTCTTTAAATTTTTTGTACTTTTCGTATTCTTCTTGCTATCAATATTTTCAATATGTTGGCAATTTGGATAAGCAGAACACCCAAAAAAAGCCCCATTTTTACCATTTCTTTTAATCATTGGTGCACCGCACTTAGGGCATTTACGAATTTCAATATTCCCCAAACTCATTCCCTTTTTAAGGCAATCAGCCATCAAATGCCGCACAAAGACTTCTTGTTTTTGCATAAACACGTCTAGCGAAAGCGTTCTTTCAGCAATTTGATTGAGCGCTTGCTCCCAAAGTGCGGTTAAACCAGGATCTTTTAACATCTGAGGTAAATTATCAATTAGCGTCATTGCTTCATCTGTCGCTAATAGTGATTTACCTTTCTTTTTCAAGAAACCTTTATCAATCAAACCTTGAATCGTTCCCGCCCGAGTGGCTTCTGTACCAAGCCCTTCAGTTTCTCGTAAGCGTTGTTTTAAACGCTCATCAGTTACAAAGCGAGCTGCATTTTTCATTGCGGTGAGTAATGTGCCTTCCGTGAAGTGATTAGGTGGTGATGTTTGTAAGGTTTTTATTTCTGAATCTGAAATCTGACAGATTTGTCCTTGCTTTAACGTCGGCAAGGCTTGAGGTGCGTCATCATCTTCATCAAGTGATTTGCCAAATAGAATTTTCCAACCTGGAGCAATAAGCACATTTCCACGTGCACTTAATATATGTTGACCGCACTTCAAAATAATTTGTGTCTTATCTGTTTCAGAAACAGGTAAGAATTGAGCTAAATAACGACGACGTATGAGATCATAGAGCTTTAATTCTTCATCAGACATTTTGCTAATATCAGCTTTAATCATTGTCGGAATAATGCCATGGTGAGCAGTAATTTTTTTATCATTCCAAACTCGTGATTTTTGATTAAGGTTTAGCATACCTGCAAGGGGTTGTAATCGATTATCGGATTGCAACAAACATTGGATAATTTGAGGCGCTTCTGCAAACTGAGACTCCGGTAAATAACCACAATCTGTTCTAGGATAGGTTGTCGCTTTGTGAGTCTCATAAAGTGATTGAGCTATATCCAATACTCTTTGCGCACCCAGTCCATAAAGGCGGTTAGCTTCTGATTGTAAGTCACTTAATGCAAAGCAAAGTGGGGCATTTTGTCTTTCACGTTTAGTTTCAACCGATTCCACTTTCGCTTGGCCCAATTGACGAATTTGCTGATTTGCTGCTTGTATAACTTGGGCAGACAAACAAAGTCCATCAGGATCGCAATATTGCTCCGGAATAACGTATTGCGTAGCAAAATGCTGATTTCCATCAGAAAGCATTACTTGCAAAGCAAAATGTTGCTTAGGAATGAAGTTTTTTATCTCACGGTCACGATTAACAACCAGGCTTAATGTTGGAGTTTGTACCCGACCAACACTTAAAGGTTTCCCTTGATACCCTTGTTGTTGCGCTAATAAGGTATAGAGACGAGAGAAATTCATACCAATAAGCCAATCAGCTCGACTACGTGCAAGTCCCGCATAGTAAAGAGGTAGTGTCTCCTCATTATTTTTAAGTGCGCCCAAGGCTTTGCGAATACTGGTATCATCTAGTGCAGACAACCAAAGGCGTTTTATTTGCCCTCGAAATCCTGCCAAATCCAGCAATTCTCTTGCTATAGTTTCGCCCTCTCTATCAATATCGGTTGCAATGACAACAAGTTTAGCTTGTTTGATAAGTTTCATGACGACATTGAACTGTTTTTTTGTTTCTTTTTTAGGTGAAAGCCCCCATTTACCCGGGATAATTGGCAAGGTCTCAAATGCCCACTTTTTAAAGGCAGGATCATATTCTTCAGGATTAAATTGCTCTACTAGATGACCAATTCCCCAGGTAACTGTAAGCTGACCGTCAGGTGTTGATAAACAACCCTCACCACGCTTTGTCGCACCTAATACTTTTGCAATATCATTGCCTTGTGATGGTTTTTCACATAAAAATAATTTCATGATGTTTTCTCTCATTGATATTTGAGAGATATTTTCGATGTAATAAGATAAACCACAATTAGGAATTCTTTTTAAACTGAGGAGTAAATCATGATAAAACTGACCCCTTCATCAATTGGAGTGATGGTTGATACGCTTAGATATTCAGGTCGAGATAGATATATTATTTTTAGAATGAAAACGAGAGAGCAGAAAGTCGTGTATATGCGTTATCCACAGCATATTGAAAATATGGCTAATCAAGAGAATATGATTGTCATCGTAGATGCTCAAAAGTTTCTTTCTTTATGGCAGCGATCACCGTATGAGGTAGATAAAAATACATGTGCGGGCGATGAGTCAACATGGAGAAAAGATTATAAGTTTCATCATGCTGAAAACGGATTTGCTAAAAGTATGGATTCTCCAGTTCCACTTGCAGATGTAAATGTTCATATTAAAGATGGAGAAATAAGCTGTAGTCTTAATGATGGTATGACAAGAACGCTTTGGTTGCTTGCAAATGGTGTAAAGGAGTTTCCTATTTTGGTTAGAAACCATAAAGAGAAAGCTAAAATTCTGTCAAAGTATGCAAGCCCATTATCTTCACTTCATTTTGAGCCACTTAATTTATTTTTTGCAATTACAGGAGAAAAATACCCCTTGTAGCCAAGGGGTAAACGTTTGAGATATTAAACAATATGAGGAAAAGGAAAAGTTTGGATGGATCTCAAAAAACAAATTTGTTTCGTTATCTATCATACAAAATAATCATTATTATCGGTATCGAAATTTAAAAATAACTGAAATAAAAAAAGCCCCACTAAGGTTGGGGCAAAGGAGAATGAGGTATTGATTACCTACACTATGTTTATGTTGTCGTATTATTTAATTGCTTTTATCACTTCTGATTTAACAAATTGAGCAAAATCAGATTCATTTGAGGATGCAATCCAGGAAATTCTAACCTTGCCATCCTCTTTTGCAAGCGTTATGTCAATTTTTCGACCGCCAACATAGCTATTTGCCATGTGATAATAGACCCCAGGAGTCGCTTCATGAGCATGTCCTTCTTCATCTAAAAGCGATTCGTAACGTTGACGCTCATACCCGGATAGTCCACTTAATGCTTCCTCCCGTGTTTTGAATTTTAAATTACGTTTAATTTTTACGTAAAGAGAGTCAATATTTTTAGATGATGTAATTGAATCCTCTACGTTATAGCGATGAGAACGAGAACTTTGAGTGTAAGCTACACCGGAAGAACTAGAGGAACTATTCCCCCCGCCAAGAACACTGCTGAGCTGACCTGCAACATTACCAACCGCATCATTCAATGAGTTTAATTCAGCACAACCACTTAAAGCAGCGACGGCAGATAAAACAAAAATTATTTTTTTCATCACGATTAACCTTAATTAGATTGAGTTCAGAATGGTATTGAATCATCAAAAGCATTTGCCGATGCATCTTGTTGTGGCATTGGCTGAGAATTATTTGCACCATCTGCACTTTGAGGGCGAGTACCTAACATTTGCATTACATCACCTTGGATTTCCGTGGTATAACGATCTTGCCCGTTTTGATCTTGCCATTTACGAGTACGCAAGCGTCCTTCAATATAAACTTGCGCTCCTTTCTTGAGATATTGGCCGCAAATTTCAGCTAATTTGCGATAAAAAACGATTCGATGCCATTCAGTCACTTCACGACGTTCACCGGTGTTTTTATCCGTCCAAGCTTCGCTAGTTGCTACACTGATATTTGCAACTGCTTCACCATTCGGCATGCTTCGCATTTCAGGATCATTACCTAAATGTCCCACGATAATTACTTTATTAATTCCAGCCATATTGATTTCTCCTAAATCACAAAATTAACTGTCAAGATTGTGCATTTTTTACATCTAATCCTTAAGGGTAAATTCAGTAAAAAACACAGAGATTTTTTAACACAACCACGAAAGGCAAAGGCTTTTTTTTCGTTAAGGTAAGGGGCTTGTCCCCTTACCTTTAAAAGGCCTTTTAGTGAGCCGATCACAAACTATATAAATTAGCCGATTACAAACTAGAAGATCCAACGTTCACAAATGTGAATGTTATAAATGATCTTCTATCTCTTTAATTTTATCTACCGCACTTGATACCTGTCTCATCATAAAATTTAGTACGGAGACCTGCAGATTAATCAAAATGCGTTCTTTCTCAGCTGAGACAAGTTTTTGTCGTAAGTCTGAAGATAACTGAGGATTATTAAATACCGGATTTAACACAGCATCACCAGTCTTAGAGGCTTGAAAACTGCGCCAGCGTAAAAACGTCCCACCGGATGATGAAGCTTTATCTCGGATCATGTGAATAGGTAATACACTAAGTTCACTTTTACGAACGTTCTGCAACATTTCATTCTGCTGCAACATTAAAGCTTCACGGACTGTAGCAAGGGATTCAGCTAGTAATTCATACTGTTGCACTGAGTCTAACTCACTGAATAACTGTTTCAGCGAGTCATTAAGTGGGGTTGTGCGTCCTAATTGTTTATACATATCAGAAGGAATGAGCACGTTATCCATAATCCCAATCTCCATTATTCAGTTTTATTTGCTGTAATTTGGACTTCAACAGAGCCATTATCATCTGATTCAGCAAGTGATGATTTTTTAATTGTTGGAGCAAATGTTGCACGTGTTGTACCGGAAAGCACGTCAGGCGTTAAGGTATATTTCATACGTTTTACAGCAGCTTGATAGCGAGCGTTATTTTCAAGCGCATCTTGGCGTGTAATACCGGAATTTCGGTAATTCTCAAGCACACCAAATGCACGACGAATTAATTTAGCACCGGATTCTAACCAATCATACGCATCATCTTTTGTAAGTAATGCAATATGTGAAGCGGTCATCACTGTACGAGCTAACGAATCAAAATCAGCCAAAAGATACAATAATTGATAACCCAGCTGAGTATTCACAAAAATAGGGTATTGAATCGGAGCAATATTGGCACAACGCTCAATTTGAAAGTTTTCAGGGATTTTCTCACTGTAGAGATTAACCATTCTCCAGGTCATATCTTGCATTTCTTTACGAAATCCTAATACTTTTTGTTCAAAACGAAGAAGATAATCATCAGCATAAGGATCATCTTGTTCGGCAGCTTGCTGAATTTGACTCAATAGAGATAGAGCATTAGGAATACTGAGAATTGATGATGTAACGACTTCCCCGGCTTCATTTTTAACTAAGTCACGACCATTCCAAAGACGTGTTGCATACTGAGTATGAAGCGTAAATGTAATCTCACTGCGTAACGGCCCAAGCTGTTGGTTGTATGTTGTTGTCATGTTATGTCACCTTTTATCATTTGGTTAAAATTTGCACTTTGTAAAGTCCCTTTACACTGGTTAAATATTGTTCACTGTGCAGTCCCCGCACACTGGTTAATTTTTGTTCACTGTGCAACCCTAGCACAGTGATTAATTTTTGTACTTTGTCCAGCCCCTGGACAGTGATTAAATTTTGTACTTTGTAGAACCCTTCTACACGACACAGTTTGCTTTTATACAGCTTATTCAATTGCAAATTGAAGCTTTAAATTGTCGAATACGATCAGCTCTCGCTTTTCGCTCTTCTTCAGATTGCACTCGCATTGGCTTTATTGCGTTATCTGCTTTTACATTATTAACTAAGCTAGTTTCATCATGTTGTGATAACCGATTTTGTGGTGATAATGATTGCGCTTGTGTAGCTAAAAATTGTTCATACAAATACGGTTTAAATTCACCACGGTGTGCACGTTGGATTAATGTCACTACATAGCCTTGTGGTTTTTTCACTTCACCTTTTATCACACGCTGTTCAAGCTCAAATAAAATCGCTTTACAGATCCCTAAATCAAGTCCACGCATCGCTTGCATAATTGCTGTTTTTTCCAATGATGAAAACTGAATATTAGTCGGCCAGTCAATTTCATTCGCATTACCAGTACAGTACGTATTTATATAAATACTAGTACCTGTACTGTACTGTGAAAAACCTGAGTTCCCTTTTGGAACTAAGCCTGAAATCAATGACTTATCATTATTTTGGGCACTGAGTTCCCTTTTGGAACTCTGTTTGATTTTGCTGAGTTCCATTTTGGAACTAAGGTGATTTTTACTGAGTTCCCCTGTTTTTTCACAGAGTTCCTTATTGGAACTTAGTAGGTTTTCTTGAATAAATGTTGATTCTTCTTGCTCTGAAATATCCATTTTTGGACGTTTTTGATAGTCTTGAAGGCGAGCTCGCATCCAGTCAATGTGAGAAATATAATGCCACTGAGTATTATCCGAGAGCAGGTTTTCTACAATATGGTTTGCTACACCTCGCACAAAGTTATCTCGATGCTGAATGGATTTTTCAAGGAGTGCGATGTAATCATGGTTTAATTGAATCGTATCAATGATTGGCATAGGTTCATCATGAAGGATGTAAAAATTACCCAATACTTGACCTTGCTCATTACGTACAGTTTCACAAAGTGTTAGCCAACGAGTTAATCTAAGTAATAACAACGTTTGGCTAACTAGCTTACGCGAGAGTTCTGCTTCATCATAAGGTTTATCTGAAAGTAATTTTGCAAGCACTTCGTATGATGGGAACATGCCTGATTGAAATTCTCTTGCTTTGTATTTTATAAGTTGCCATGCCAATTTTGCTCTTGATGTTAAATAAGGATCAAATAGCAAACGGGTTGGAACTGTTTCATGCTGGTTGCCAAAAAAGAGCAACCCATGCTCTTGTAATTTTGTTTCCATAATTTAATTCTCTCTGAGAATATTTCATTTTTATTGTTGCAATGTGCTTAAACATCTTTACAATAGCCAATGAACTTTCCCAAGTTCCTTACTAACGATATGAATAACGCCCAACTTAACGTAACGCACTAGGTTGGGCGTTATGTTTTTTAAGCTGCATTCCAGCGGCTAACAAGTTTCCAGATTTCAGTTAAATTAATACCAGTTTCTTCCGCAATTAAAATTAACAGCTCTAGTCCTTCTGTTGATTCAATTGTTTGAACATCACCTTTATGCTCTTGCCATAAGTCCCAAATTAATTTTTCTTCCTCTTCGGTTGCAGCTGGCTTACGTCCCATTGGTTCTTGTTTTCCAAGTAGGCTACGACGAGCAGATACTTTTGAAGTGGTTAAGCCGAAGTAGGAATTGAGCATTTGGATGGATGCACCTAACATTAATGCGCGATCAATAAGGCGACGTTCTTGTGACGACATGCGTACTCGAGCCACTAATCGCCAAAATGCATCGTGATTAATTTCAACTTTGGCAAAGGGAGCTTTGGTGTTAGCCAGTTCATAAACTTCCTCTGTGCTGAGTTTTTCAATTTCTTGCAATTCTTGTTTTGAGAAACCATAGTTCCGGCAAACATTGATATTGCCTTCTTGTAAATTAACCAAAATCTCATTCAATACCACTTGGTTTAAATTGCTGAACATGCTCATTATGCATCTCCTTCTGAACGAATATAGCGAACGAGGCGAATTAAACGGAATAATTTAACTAGCGTGGTATCATCAATTTCTTGAGTATTGAGTAAATATTCCGGTAATAAGGTGAAAGATGTCTGTGGGTGCACATCTGTTTGTAATAAATTTAAGAAGTCATAACACATCTGTGCTACACCGCTCACATCTTTATCTAATGGTTTTACGCGGTAAGTGTAATCAACAGGCTCTTTTACTACATGTTCAATGTAGTCAGTTAATCCAACACTTTCCGCAATGTCGAGTGCTAGTGAATAAGCTTCTACTTTATGCTGACGACCAGGATAAATTTTCCAAATATCATCAACTGGTTGACGGCCTACGCAAGCAAAGCTTAATCCATTTTCTTCCGCACGTTGTTGACGTTGTTCTTGGATGCTCATACCTGGAGTAATGCCAAATTGTTGAGTTAAATTTTTAGCAAAATCAAAAGAAAGCCCTTCTGAATTAGCATTAGTTTCATCAAACTCTTCATCCTCTGTTTTATTATCTGCTTCATCCTCAAATGAAGGAGAAATTTCAACACTTGCTTGCTTTAATACTGGCGCAGGTATTGATTTTTTTTCAGTAGTAGTCATTTTTGGAGTAGTGACTACACTAGGTTGAGATAATGTATCTAATGCGGTTTCTTGTGGCTGTGGTGTATTAAACGCTTGAACATCTTGGATGCTTTCTTGTACGCTTTGCTGTATTTCGTGTTGTTTTTGCGCCATTTTCTTGAATTTTTGCTCATCGAGATCAATTTCAAGATAAAGGACTTCATAACTCACACGATCACCTAACATAGATGACATTTCATCAATGAGATAGTCTTGGAAGGCTTTGATATGAAACGGTTGGTCATCATTACAACGAGCTAGGCTATGTCCCCAAATTTCATCAAAGGACACTTCCAATTCAAATTGATAATTTTGCCAAATGGCTAAGGCGTTATTACGAATCGCAAGCAATTTATCAATTGGCGCATGTCCCAGCCCATTAAATAGCACATCAGGAATGTATGGATATAGGAAATTAATACAGCGTTCCATTTTTGCTACTGTTGTATTAGCAATAATGTATCCATCATGTTCTAACTCACTTGAAAGCTCGCGAGAAGAAAGGGATTTTCCTAACTTTTTC
Source organism: Haemophilus parainfluenzae (assembly GCA_018381425.1). Lineage (GTDB taxonomy): Bacteria > Pseudomonadota > Gammaproteobacteria > Enterobacterales > Pasteurellaceae > Haemophilus_D > Haemophilus_D parainfluenzae_O. Next base: position 2,895 of record JAGZRY010000001.1, on the reverse strand, counting down.
TCGTAGTATTCTTTGGCTTGCTGAATACCTAAGGCTTTCTCAATAAAGGTTAAATCTGCACGTGTATCATTTTCAATTAAATGACCAATAAGCAAATCTAATTCCGCTTCTACACTATCAGCACTTTCACCTTTCCAGGGTTTATATAAGCATTCAATAGACCAAAAACGTTGATCTTGAGTCTCTGTAAACAGTTCTTTTAATGCTTGAATACGAGTATTCCCACCGTCAGCGATGATATAAAAAGGTTCGCCAGGTCGTTGAGTGATATTTGGTTTATGATCAAGACCACGACGACGAATTGACTCTTTAATCATTTCAAAGTTAGGATTACGTGTCTTACGAGGGTTGTGTTCATAAGGGCGTAATTTATCTAACGTAACGGTAATGTATTTAGATTGCGCAGGATAATGTGTTGCTGTTGTTGTTTGATAAGCAGCAGACTGATTATTAATAGGTTGAACATTTAATCCTTTCGCAATCGCGTCTAATTGACTTTGTTGTTTTTTATTTTTAGCAATAAATGGATTATTCATAATATCTATCCTGTGTCGTTAAATTCTCAAAAATGCTGTATTGACCTTGAAACAGTGTTTTTACTGTGGCTAACGGGCCATTACGCTGTTTACCAATGATGATTTCCGCAATGCCTTTATCTTCTGTGTCAGGGTTATAGATTTCATCTCTATAAAGATGAATGATGACATCAGCATCTTGTTCAAGAGAGCCGGAGTCACGTAAGTCGGCATTGATTGGACGCTTATTAGCTCGATTTTCTAAACCTCGGTTTAGTTGAGATAATGCATAAATTGGGCATCCAGTTTCTTTGGCTAATTTCTTTAAATCATTGGATATTTCGGCAAGTTCTAAATTGCGATTTTCAGTTTTATTTCCAGTTCTCATTAGTTGGATATAATCAATGAAAATCGCTTTAGGTTTGCCGTATAGACGAGTGTTTTTACGTACTTTGGCACGTAAACGATGAGGTGTTAAAGAAGCTTCATCATCAATTAACAAACGATCTTTCCAGTCTTTTTTAATTGTCCCCATTGCATTAGCAAGGCGAGTCCATTCTTCCTCTTCAAGCTCAGTCGCTTGACGAATAGATTGCAAGCTGACGCGAGAGCGCATTGCCATAAAACGTTCTAATAGTTGATCAGCTGGCATTTCTTGACTGTAAAATTGGATAGGGCTGTCAGGAAATTTATCTAACGTACTTGCGGCAATTGTTTGTGCAAAGGTTGTTTTACCCATTGCTGGACGAGCTGCAATAATGATAAGTTCTCCTGGTTGACCGCCTGTTGTTGCTCTATCTAATTCAATAATGCCTGTTGGTGTTCCACTAACTGGATCGGCATTAATAGAGGACGTTTCCATGCGAGAAAGGATTCGCTCGAAACTTGCATTAAGATCAGCAACACCATCCGTCTCTTGTTCGATGACAATATTGGTATATTGCTTATCAACACTTTCCTCAAAAGAAGTTAATTCAATTTCATCTTTTGAAGATTGCATTTCAGTTACAATAAACTGGCCCAGGGTCAAAAAACGACGTTGTTTGCTATAACGAGAAATAATCTCAGCATAGGCAGTGATATTTGATGCAGAAGGAGTATTGTGAATAACTTCTGCTAGATATGCTAATCCCCCTATCTGTTCAATCAGTTTTTTATCTTTGAAATATTGCTCCAAAGTTAAAATATCAGCGGGTTTTCCTTGTGTTAATAGATGGCTAACACCTTCAAACAATACTTTATGAGCTGAGACATAAAAATCATCAGAGCGCAGTAAAGTTGCGATCTCATCAAATTTGTCATTATCAATAATGAGAGCACCAATGACCGCACTTTCCGCTTCAATAGAAGCAATAAGTTTATCAGTCATATTAGCCTTCCTTTTTCATTGGTTTATCAAAAAGTGTTTTAAATTGAGGGAGTAACAAGCAACACAGTTCTTTGATAACAGGATATTCAGCTTGGCTATGGCGATAAACTGGCAATGAATAAGTTGCAGCTTCTCTATATGCCACATGCGCAGGGATTGAAAAATCAAGGAAGGTTTTGCTTTCATCAAAATTGGTTTCAAATAGGACATGCAATTGATTGAGTACAAATTTCACGTCATTAGTATTATCAACGCAATTTGCGATAGCTTTGAGAGGTGGTAATTTGAAACCAAATGATTCAAAGGTTTCTAAATCTTGATACATTCCGATAGTTCCACGGATAAATTCTTTCGCAGAAAGAATGTGTGGAAGAATAGGGCAGAATAGGATGTCAGCTGCTAAGACAGACATATCGACAGTAATGTCTCTAGTACCTCGAGTATCAACCACAATAACATCATAATTATCAATGTTTTTAATTAAGTGACTAAATCGAATTGCACCATCAGGGGCATTACGTAGAGTTTGACTTACATTGTTTGATGGGTCATTTGATTGAATTAAATCCAAATTTGGAATGGATGTTTTTGAAATGATATGGGAAGGTTCAATATCACGACGGGTTAAAAACTCATAAATACCACCGGGAGCTTCTTCAGTTAAAGCATAATAAGAGCTTAAGGTTGGTTGAGTATCAGTATCAATAAGAAGAGTTCTTAAACCGTGGTCAGCGCAGAACGCCCCAATATTGGCAGCATTTGTACTTTTTGCAGAACCGCCTTTAGTACAAGCGACAGTAATAATATAAGGTTTTTTAGAAATAGAAGAGAAGTCCATAATTCCTCACCTAACGATAATTAAAAATTAAAGTTAAGTATTGAACTAGGTACTTGTTATTGGTTTGGAATTAGATGGTGCCCGAAGCCAGACTTGAACTGGCACGCCTCGAAAGGCGAGGGATTTTAAATCCCTTGTGTCTACCGATTCCACCACTCGGGCATCGAGTGATT
>JAGZRY010000061.1 GCA_018381425.1 Haemophilus parainfluenzae | reverse complement strand
TAAAATCATCTCATTCATCGCCCCGCCGCGAACTTGCATTGGGTAAACGTGTTCGGTTTCATCAACGTTAATATCAACAAAGACCAATTTATTTTTAATGCTGAAGGCTTCTTGTAATTTGCTTTCTAATTCATCTGGTGTTGAAATCTGAATTCCCACATGCCCATAAGATTCTGCCAACTTCACGAAATCCGGTAAAGAATTCATATAAGTTTGAGAATGGCGACCAGAGTAAATCAAATCCTGCCATTGTTTCACCATGCCTAAGAAGTGGTTGTTCAAACAAATCACCACAACTGGAATGCCATATTGTGTTGCCGTTGAAAGCTCTTGGATATTCATTTGAATACTGCCATCACCCGTTACACAAACTACGGTTGCGTCAGGATGTGCGAGTTTCACCCCTAATGCAGCAGGTAAACCAAAGCCCATCGTACCCGCACCACCTGAATTGATCCAACGACGCGGTAAATCAAACGGATAATGTAATGCAGCAAACATTTGGTGTTGCCCTACATCTGATGCCACATAAGCTTGGCCTTTTGTAATGCGATATACAGCTTCCATCACTTGCTGTGGTTTGATGACGCCTGAAGTGCGGTCGAAATCCAAGCATTTTTTCGCTTTCCATTCATCGATTTGTTTCCACCAATCTTCCAAGTGATTTTGCGGACGCGAACCGATTTCTTCACCTAATAAACTTAAGAATTCATCCAATACATTTTTCGCATTACCTACGATTGGAATAGCGGCAGGTACGTTTTTAGAAATAGAGGTTGGATCAATATCAATCTGAATCACTTTGGCATTCGGGCAATATTTATCTAAGTTATTAGTGGTACGGTCGTCAAAGCGCACCCCGACACCAAGAATTAAATCACTTTCATGCATCGCTGTATTGGCTTCATAAGTCCCGTGCATCCCAAGCATGCCTAAGAATTGTTTATCGGTACTTGGATATACGCCTAACCCCATTAACGATGAAGTTACCGGTAAATTTAAACGTTGTGCAAATTGCGTTAATTCTTCATGACAACCTGCAGCAATTGCCCCTCCACCCACGAATAAAACCGGTTTTTTAGCCACTAATAATGCTTTTAATGCTTTCTTAATTTGACCTTTATGACCGTTTACCGTTGGATTATAAGAACGAAGCTCAACAGATTTTGGATATTCGTAAGGATATTTTAAAGTTGGATTTACGGTATCTTTTGGAATATCTACAACAACGGGACCTGGACGGCCTGTTGAAGCAATATAAAAGGCTTTTTTTAAGATACCCGGAATGTCTTCAGCTTTTTTAACGATAAAGCTGTGTTTAACCACCGGACGAGAAATCCCCACCATATCACATTCTTGGAACGCATCACGACCGATTAGGCTACTCATTACCTGACCTGAAATGATCACCATTGGTACAGAGTCAGTATAAGCCGTTAAAATCCCTGTAATCGCATTGGTCGCACCTGGTCCTGATGTTACTAACACACAACCCACTTTACCTGTCGCACGTGCATAACCATCTGCCATATGTACCGCGGCTTGCTCATGACGAACTAAAATATGTTCAATCCCACCAAGAGTATGGATTGCATCATAAATATCCAATACGGCACCGCCTGGATAACCAAATAAATACTCAACGCCTTCGTCACGCAAAGACTGAACCACCATTTCCGCACCGGATAATTTCTTCATATTTTACTCCTAAAACTGACCACACTTTTATTTGTTACGATTCGTGTCAAAACAATGGAAACATCATACCGAAAGAAAACGGCTTGTCCAGCATGAGAAAAGTCTAAAAAAACGAATTAAAAAGCATTAAAAACTAACAAAATAAAAATATTAAGATTTAAATAAAGATAATTAATATAAAAAGCAGAAAATCGTAGTTTTATATGGAGTTTTATAAAAATAAAATTTTTTTATTCTTTTGTTCAAAATTTTGAGCTGGATCACATTTTAAGTATTGATTTTTCTGCTGAGTCAGGAGAAAGGGAGAGATTATAAGAAAAAACCGCACTTGGAAGATCCAAAGTGCGGTTAAATTTTAAGAGATTTTTAATTAGCCGTTATAGCGTTTGAACACTAAAGTCGCGTTTGTACCACCGAAACCAAAGCTGTTTGACATGACAGTTTGTAAGCCTGCATTTTCTTTTGTTTCAGTCACGATGTTGCAGCCTTCTGCCGCTTCGTCTAATTTTTCAATATTAATGCTTGGTGCAATGAAGTCATTGTGTAGCATTAATAAGGTATAGATTGCTTCGTGTGCACCTGCTGCACCTAAAGAGTGACCAGTCATTGATTTGGTTGAGGAAATCGCTGGAATTTTGTCACCAAATACATTTTTGATCGCACCTAATTCTTTCACGTCACCAACTGGTGTTGATGTACCGTGTACGTTGATGTAATCAATTGGGGTATCTACCGTTGCCATTGCTTGTTTCATACAACGCTCTGCACCTTCACCACTTGGCGCTACCATGTCGTAACCATCAGAGGTTGCACCATAGCCCACGATTTCTGCGTAGATTTTTGCGCCACGTGCTAATGCGTGTTCTAATTCTTCAACCACTACAACAGCGCCACCACCAGCGATAACGAAACCATCACGGTCTGCATCGTAAGCACGAGACGCTTTTTCTGGGGTATCATTGTATTTAGTTGAAACCGCACCCATTGCATCGAATTCAGTTGCACATTCCCAAGATAATTCTTCCGCACCACCAGCGAAAACCACATCTTGTTTACCTAATTGGATTAATTCAACTGCGTGACCGATACAGTGTGCAGACGTTGCGCAAGCAGAGCTGATTGAGTAGTTCACACCACGGATTTTGTAAGGGGTTGCTAAACAAGCTGACACACTTGAAGCCATGGTTTTAGTTACTGCATAAGGACCAATTGCTTTCACACCGCGTGGACCACGCACTGCATCACAAGCCACTAATTGGTTATGTGCTGAACCAGTACCTGCACCGATTACCAGACCTGTACGGTCATTTGAAACTTGATCTTCTGTTAAACCTGAATCTTCAATCGCTTCACGCATAGAAAGGTATGCATAAGCTGCCGCATCACCCATAAAACGATACACTTTACGATCGATATGCTCGCTTGGATCAAGTTTGATTGTGCCGGCAACATGGCTACGCATTTTCATTTCAATAAACTCAGGCACGACTTCAATACCAGATTTACCTGCTTTTAATGAAGCCAAAACTTCTTCTTTGTTGTTACCGATACTTGAAATAATACCAAAACCAGTAATTACAGCTCTTTTCATTCTTTATTCCTTATGAGTTAGGGGAAATTTAATTCAACTTACAGTTGTTAGCTGAACGCAATTTACTATGAAATGAAAATATTGCAAGCAATAATTCATTTGTTCGACCAGTTAAGTTTTAACCGACTCAAAATTTCCGTGCTATTATAAAAGAATTTGATAAGGCAAAAAAGGGCTAACACATGTTCACCATTCAGCACGCAAAAATTCATTTTAACCAAGAGAATACGCCTGTTTCGGATAAATTTGATGATGTGTATTTTTCTAATCAAGATGGTTTAGCGGAAACCCACTATGTGTTTTTAGAAGGTAATCAGTTGTGGGAACGTTGGGTTCATTACCAAGAAGCCCACTTTGTTATTGCTGAAACGGGATTTGGCACAGGATTAAATTTCTTTGCGGTGACCACGCTATTCCTTGAATTTCGCCAGAAATATCCAGATTCGCCTTTAAAACGCCTTTATTTTATCTCTTTTGAAAAATACCCTTTGCCACTTGATGCATTACGACAAGCCCATTTAGCCTATCCGCAATTTTCTCGTCTTGCTCTGCATTTGCAACAGCATTGGCTTAATCCTATTCAAGGTTGCTATCGTTTTCATTTTGATGAAACCACGTTAGATCTTTGGTTTGGCGATGTCGCTGAAAATCTGCCACAACTTGGCGATTATATGAATGGTAAAATTAATGCTTGGTTTTTAGATGGTTTTGCACCGAGTAAAAACCCCGACATGTGGAATGAGCAGCTTTATCAGCAAATGTTTCGTTTTACCAAGCTACAAGGTACCTTTGCGACCTTCACTGCGGCAAGTGCGGTTAGAAAAGGCTTAGAAAATGCAGGCTTTAATATTAAGAAACGCAAAGGCTTTGGTAAAAAACGGGAATGTCTTTCTGGTCAAAAAATTCATGAAAAACCGACCGCACTTTCTATGCCCTGGTTTCATAGTCAGCCCGCCAATCTCAAAGAACAAGATATTGCCATTATTGGTGGTGGAATTGCTTCGCTTTGTACAGCCATTTCATTGGTTAAACGCGGGGCTAAAATCACAATTTATTGCGAAGATGAGCAAACTGCCCTCAATGCATCCGGCAATAAACAAGGGGCTTTTTATCCACAACTGAGCGATGATAACGAACGCAATATTCGTTTTTATATTCATGCTTTTGCCTATGGCCATCAATTCCTACAATGGGCAATTCAACAACAAATCGAATTTGAACATGAGTTCTGTGGTGTAGCGCTTTGTTCTTACAATGACAAAACAGAAAGTAAATTAAATAAAATCGCTGAGCTGAATTTGCCTTCTGATTTATATCAGTCATTAAGTCAAACTGAATTAAGCGAAAAAGTAGGTTTGCCGTTACCTTTTGGTGGCGGTTTTATCCCTCAAGGTGCTTGGCTTGCACCACGTCAGTTAGTTCAGCATGCTTTTGCCTTTTTAGAGAAACAAGGTGTCCAGATTAAAACATCACAAAAAGTAACCGCACTTTCTCAAACAGAAAATGGTTGGCAAATCACCACAGCTGAAAATGAAACTTTCTGCCATGAAGTGGTTGTTTTAGCAAACGGGCATAAACTCACTGAGTTTGAACAAACGCAAAAACTGCCACTCTACCCAGTTCGCGGACAAGTGAGCCAAATTCCGACATCGGAAAATTTACTTAAACTCAAAACCGTGTTGTGCTATGACGGCTACCTGACGCCAGTCGATCAAACGAAAGCCTGTCATTGTATTGGTGCAAGTCATGTTCGTGATAATGCGACTCGTGAATTTAACCTAACTGAACAACAAGAAAACCAACAAAAAATTCAGCAAAATATACCTGAAGAGTGGACAAAAGAAGTAGATACATCGGGTAATCTTGCTCGAATCGGTGTACGTTGTTCGGTACGTGATCTTACGCCAATGATGGGCGCTGTTCCTCATTTTTCTGCTCAGCAAACACAATATCAAAATTTGTTTAATTTGCGACGCCGTAAACAGCCAATAGAACAAGCTGAAAACTACCCTAATCTCTATTTAATCGGTGCATTAGGTTCACGAGGATTAACTTCTGCGCCGTTTTTAGGTGATACACTGGCTTCCTTAATTTATGGCGAGCCCTTACCGATGAGCGAAGATCTGATTCATAACTTAATGCCAAACCGCAGTTGGGTCAGACGCTGGTTGAAAGGTGCGGAGGTGAAATAAAAAAGTGCGGTCAAAATACTCTGCCCCCAAAAGTTGGACTCAACAAACCAACAATTGAGGTGCAGATTTTTTTATGGGTAAACACTACACAATCGAATTTAAATTACAGGCTCTTCAACCTATTTTGAATCGAAAAATGAGTATCAGAAAAGTAGCTCGTTTTTACAATATTCCTTCCAACGCCCTAGTCGGGACATGGTTGAAACGGTTTTTTGAAAAGCATAACGAATTAGATCATGAAATTAAGAATATGCAGGAAAACATTCAGCTCGCCACTCATATGGAAATTGAGGCTTTGAAAAAAGAAAAATTACGGATTAAAGATGAGCTTTATGAATACCTAAAGAAAAAATCACAAGAATAGTAAGAAAAAACCGGCTGATGCCGGTTTTTTTATTATCGAAATAAATTATCGCCATAAATAAACCGCACTTAAAGTGCGGTTTATAATTAGGCTTTTTTGGTAAAAGCTAGATTACCATTGGTAACCAACACTTGCTGCAGCACCTGCATCTCCACGAGAGTTTGTATTCGCGGAGAATCTTACCCCAAATTTACCATTATCTGATAAGCGAGAGTAACCTACTGCAACTGCGCTTTCTCCTCTATACGTACCAGCGCCAGCTGAAAGCATAGATTTACCTGAAGAGGTGGCTTGATATAAGTTAGCTGAGGACATTGCGCCTGCAATACCCGCGCTGAGTCTTTTATCCATTTTATTCATATCATTATGAATATTATTGACCGCACCTCTTAATTGGTTCACATTCACTGCATCTGTGCCTTTGACACCTGGAGCAACGTTAATAATTCTATTACCACCGTTATTCAAGCCGTTTTCAGTTACAGAAACAGTTTTGTTTGGATCCGCATTATTTATTGTAATACCATCGTTATTGACAACGGTATTACCAGTAATGACGGAACCGTCGTTACCAAGATCGATATCTTTGGCTAACTGCATTTCTAAAGTTGCTTTACCATCTGCCTTCACATTGATATTACCTTTAGCTGATTTGAATGTTTCTGATTTCACTTTAGAAACACCTTCGCCTTTGATCATAACTTTGCTATTAAGCTTATTGTTATTCACAACTTCATTATTACCAGTAAATTTCAAGCCATCATCTGGGTTAGAGCCTGATGTACCGTTTTTACCGTCTTTACCATCTTTTACGGTAAATGTGGATGTATTACCACCAGTAGTAATCGTCACGGTATACGTACCATCTTTATTGTCTTTAGTACTTACAGTAGGTGTTAGACCATCTTTACCATTTTGACCCGCAGAGCCAGTTTCACCTTTTTCACCTTTCGCACCATCTTTTACGGTAAATGTGGATGTTTTATCACCAGCAGTAATCGTGACGGTGTGAGTACCATCGGTACCATCTTTAGTGGTTACAGTAGGTGTTAGGCCGTCTTTACCTGTTTCACCTTTAGCACCTTGAGGACCTTGTTCACCTTTTGGTCCTTGAGGTCCTACAGCTCCGTCTTCACCTTTTGGTCCTTGAATACCTTGCGAACCTTGGGCTCCATCTGATCCTTTTTCACCTTCAGGTCCTTTGATGTTACCATTTTTATTCCAGTTTCCGCCTTCTTTTTTGTAAACGTCACCTGTGTTAGCATCAATGTAAGTATCACCATCTTTACCATCTTTTGCAGTTGGTGCAGTAGCTCCACTTAGTAATTCAGCACCGTTACGTCCATCATGTCCAGAAGCTCCATCTGTACCATTACGTCCATTTGTACCATTCAAGATATCACTTGTACCAATTAATTCATCCACACCTAGATCGTATTTACCGTTACCATTATTATCATAGTATGCTGTAATACGAGTACCATCTACTGGTTGTGATGCTGTTGAATCTGTAGTTGCCGGTTGTGAACCTGTTGAGTCTGTAGTTGCTGGTTGAGCTGATGGAGTTACCTCATCTGGATTAGCTCCTACACTTCTTGCTCGTCTTGCACTTCTTGTTGACGTAGAAGGTTGTGGATTTGCAGCTGATACAGCACCTGCTGCTGCTCTTCTTGCTGCTTCTGCTAATGCATTTAAGTCAATTGTTGGTGTACGGCCATCTTTACCATCTTTAATGTTAGCTACAACAGGCTCTTCTCCAGGAAGTGTAAATGTAATGTCAGTACTGTGGCCATCTTTTCCACGAGCAGTTGTAACTTCAGGAGTATCTCCCTTGTCACCTTTTTCGCCAGGAGCACCAGTTTCACCTTTCTCACCTTGAAGGCCTTGCGCACCCTGATCACCTTTAGGTCCCTTGATGTTGCCTGCTTTATCCCAATTGTCCTTGTTCTTAACGAAGACGTCACCTGTTTCGGTATTAACGTATTTATCACCGTCTTTACCCTCTGTTGTTGGGTCTACTTTTCCGTTCAATACGTCTTTACCGTCGCGACCATCACGTCCGTCACGACCTGGTAAACCTTGAGCTCCATCCGCACCTTTAGGTCCTTGCGCACCTTCTGCACCTTTATCACCCTTAGGTCCTTTGATGTTGCCTGCTTTGTCCCATGTGTCGTTATTCTTAACGAAGACATCACCAGTTTCAGTATTGACGTATTTATCGCCGTCTTTACCTTCTGTTGTTGGATCTACTTTGCCGTTTAAGACATCTTTACCGTCGCG
>JAGZRY010000060.1 GCA_018381425.1 Haemophilus parainfluenzae | reverse complement strand
CGCTTACGCACCAATGTTCGTGAATTAGAAGGTGCCTTAAACCGTGTGAAAGCGATGCAAGACTTCAAAGGTGGTCACATTGATATTGATTTTGTGCGTGACACATTAAAAGATATTCTTGCCTTACAAGAACGTTTGGTAACCATTGAAAATATTCAGAAAGTCGTGGCAGAATACTATCGAATTAAAGTGGCTGATCTAAAATCAAAAAGCAGAGCAAGATCCGTCACTCGTCCACGCCAAGTTGCGATGGCGTTAGCAAAAGAATTAACCAATAAAAGCTTACCGGAAATTGGCCGTGCCTTTGAACGCGACCATACGACAGTCTTAAATGCTTGTCGTGAAGTGCCAAAATTCCGTGAAAAAGACAGCAGTATTCAAGAAGATTGGGCGAATTTAATTCGCACATTATCTGCATAAGGAGCCCATGATGCAATTTAGCATTTCAAGAGAAAATCTATTAAAACCCTTACAGCAAGTTTGTGGCGTATTGAGCAATCGTCCGAATATTCCTGTATTAAATAACGTGTTATTACAAATTGAAGATAACCGTTTAACTATTACAGGGACAGACCTTGAAGTTGAGCTTTCTAGCTATACTCAACTTTCGTCTTCAACGGCAGATGGCGCATTCACTATTCCGGCTAAAAAATTCTTAGATATTTGCCGTACATTATCAGATGAATTTGAAATTACAGTTACCTTTGAAGAAGATCGCGCAATTGTGGAGTCTGGTCGCAGTAAATTTAATCTCACTACTCTGCCCGCTGAAGAATACCCAAATCTAACAGATTGGCAATCTGAAGTGGATTTTGCCTTACCGCAAAGCACCTTGCGTCGCTTAATTGAAGCAACCCAATTTTCAATGGCAAACCAGGATGCCCGCTATTTCTTAAACGGCATGAAATTTGAAACGGAAGGTAATTTATTACGTACTGTTGCAACTGACGGTCACCGTCTTGCCGTTTGTACGATCGAATTAGATCAAGATCTACAAACCCATTCAGTTATCCTCCCTCGTAAAGGTGTATTAGAACTGAATCGCTTATTAGAAAGCAGTGACGAACTTGCTCGTTTGCAAATCGGCACGAATAATCTTCGTATCCACTTAAACCACATTGTGTTTACCTCAAAACTCATTGATGGTCGCTTCCCTGATTACCGTCGTGTATTACCACGTAATGCAACGCGTATCGTAGAAGGTAACTGGGAAACCTTAAAACAAGCTTTTGTACGTGCTTCTATCCTTTCTAATGAGCGTGTGCGCAGTGTGCGTTTAAACTTAAGTGAAAACCAACTTAAAATTACCGCATCTAACCCAGAACACGAAGTGGCGGAAGAAATTGTTGATGTAAACTACCAAGGTGAAGAAATGGAAGTGGGCTTTAATGTGACTTACATTTTAGATGTATTGAACGCCTTAAAATGCCAACAAGTACGTATTCGCCTCACGGATGCGTCATCAAGCTGTTTAATTGAAAACAGTGAAGATGCAAGCGCAGAATACGTCATTATGCCAATGCGCCTCTAAGAATAATGGCCATTTCCCGCTTAATTGTTGAAAAATTTAGAAATTTAAATGCCGTGGATCTTGAATTTGATCACGGCTTTAACTTTTTAGTTGGTAACAACGGCAGCGGAAAAACGAGCTTATTAGAAGCAATTTTTTATCTCGGACATGGACGCTCTTTCAAAAGTGCGGTCGCAAATCGCATCATTTCTTACGATGAACCGCATTTCACGCTTTTTGGCCAAATTCAAGAAAGTCAGCATCAATGGTCTGTTGGCTTACAAAAACTTCGTCAAGGTAATACCATTGTAAAAATAAACGGTGAAGATGGTAACAAAATTGCCGATCTCGCTCACCTTTTACCCATGCAATTAATTACGCCTGAAGGACTTACCTTATTAAATGGCGGCCCTAGTTTTCGACGTGCATTTTTAGATTGGGGCTTATTCCACCACCATAATAGTTTCCATTCCTCTTGGGTTGCATTAAACCGCTTATTAAAACAGCGAAATGCTGCATTAAGTCAAAATCAGCCTTATTCTGCAATAAAAATATGGGATATTGAATTAGCTAAATTAGCCCACCAAGTGAGTGATTGGCGAGCTGAATATGCAGAAGCCTTGCGCCCAGAAATTGAAAAAACCTGCCAGTTATTTTTACCTGAATTAGAGATTACTGTTAGCTTTCATCAAGGCTGGGAGAAAGAAACAGAATATGGTGAATTACTGGCGCAAAACTTTGAGCGAGACAAAGCCATTGGCTATACGGTTTCTGGTCCACAAAAAGCGGATTTCCGCTTTAAAGCCAATGGACTACCTGTAGAAGATGTGCTCTCTCGTGGTCAATTAAAATTATTGATGTGCGCACTACGTTTAGCGCAAGGTGAACATTTAATGATTCAAAAACAGCGTCATTGCATCTTTTTAATTGATGACTTTGCCTCTGAGTTGGATCAACATAAACGAGCCCTGCTTGCGGAACGCTTGCAACAAAGCGGTTCTCAAGTTTTCGTAACCGCTATTACTCAAGGTCAACTCAAAGAGATGCAAGTGGGAAAAGGAAAATTGTTCCAAGTAGATACCGGTAAGATCACCGAACTACTGTCATAAAAAATAATCCGATCTGTTTAAAGATCGGATTACGTTTAAAATAATATAACTTTTGACCGCACTTTAGTTTGATTTCCATTCACCGTTCAATACGGTACCAATCACGTCATAATCTTTTGTGAATACCGCCAAGTTTGCTACTTTACCCGCTTCAACTGAGCCTAAACGATCATCTACGCCGATTGCTCTCGCAGGGTAAAGGTTACTCATGCGAATTGCTTCTGCTAATGAAATTTCCACATATTCCACGGCATTCTTGATGGATTCCATCATGGTAATCGATGCACCCGCAATCGTACCATTCGCATCGTAGCAACGACCCTCTTTCACATAAATCGGTTTTCCTACAAAGGTGAAGGTTTCCAATTCAGGTGGCGCACCTGCAGCAGCAATAGAATCGGTCACAATGCAAAGTTTGTCACCTTTCGCTTTTTTATCTAAACGAACGTTACCAAAATTCACATGCACGCCATCTACAATAATCCCCGTGTAAACATCGGAGTCTAATACTGCGCCAACTACGCCCATTGCGCGTCCTGAACTGATCGGCGACATCGCATTGTGTAAGTGAGTCGCGAAGGTCGCACCTTTATGAAAGGCAGCTTTAGCCACTTCATAAGTTGCATTAGAATGGCCAATAGACACGATAATGCCTGCTTTCACAAAATCAGGAATATATTGCACCGTTGGGTTTTCAGCGGCAATGGTCAGTTTAGTGATGACATCCGCATTATCACATAAGAAATCTTTCATCTCAGGCGTCGCTTCACGGATATATTCCGGGCGATGTACGCCTTTTTTCTCTAAGCTTAAATAAGGGCCTTCGATGTGTAAACCAAGCGCTTGATTTTTATGCTTATTCAAATACTCTCGCATGATACTTACTGCGCGTTTGATATCTTCATCCGGTGCGGTAATAAACGTTGGTAAGAAACTAGTACAGCCTGATTTCAAATTAGTGGTTTGCATGATTTCTAATGTTTCTACGCTTGTTTGATCGTTAAACATCACGCCACCACAACCGTTTAATTGCAGATCAATAAAGCCTGCCGTGAGATTATGACCTTGCAAATCAATGGTTTTAATCCCACTTTCTAATTCGCTTTGTGGAATAACAGATTGAATATATTCCCCTTCAATAACCACTGCATAATCTCTTAACACCTCATTTTTGGTGTAGATTACGCTGTTAATTAATGCATACTTCATCATACCTTCCTAAAATCAAATTAAAATTAACCGCACTTATAACACACTATGAATCGCACGACCTTCCAATTCAGTAAAATATTTCACTGTTTTCACTTTCAATTCTTGCAATGCAGGCTCATCACATACTAAAACAAAATGGCGATGGAGTTGTAAAGCACTTACTGTCCAAAGGTGATTAATACCGCCTTCTACTGCTGCTTGTACGGCTAAGGCTTTATTATGGCCCGTAGCTAAAATCATCACTTCTTCTGCATCAAGTAATGTACCCACGCCGATTGTTAAAGCATATTTTGGTACTTGATTTACATCGTTATTAAAGAAACGAGAGTTCGCAATAATCGTATCTGGTGTTAAGGTTTTAATACGGGTACGCGAACTTAAAGAAGACGCTGGCTCATTGAAGGCAATATGGCCGTCAACGCCTACACCGCCCATAAACAAATGAATCTTGCCGTAAGATTTAATTTTTTCTTCATAACGACGACATTCTTCATCATGGTCATTGGTATTACCATTCAAAATATTGATATTTTGCGGTTGAATATCAATATGATTGAAGAAATTATTATGCATAAAACTGTGATAGCTTTCTGGATGTTCTTTTGGTAAACCTACATATTCATCCATATTAAAGGTCACCACATGTTTAAAACTCACTTCTCCCGCTTGATTTAACTTAATCAATTCTTGATAGGTCTTAAGTGGTGTACTGCCTGTTGGTAAACCTAATACAAAAGGACGTTCTGCAGTAGGTTTAAAATGATTAATTCGATCAGCAATATGACGCGCCGCCCAACGGCTGACTTGTTGTTCATTGTTCAGAGGAATGAGACGCATAATAACCTTCCTTATCAGTACTACACTGACATTCTTTCCTCCCCGCTATAGAGAGAGGAAAGAAGTAAGTGCGGTCACTTTTCCATTAATTTATAAATATTTTGCTTTTAACTCTTTCGCTTTCGCTAATTGCTCTGGTGTTGCTTTCGCTGTCATTGGCTCACGGCAATAACCTGCATCCACACCATCTAGTTTCAATAACTCTTTGATAGTGAGATATAAGCCATTCGCTAAAATGCCTTCGATAAGGTCATTAGTCACGTGTTGAACTTGAAGCGCATCAGCCAATTTACCTTGTTTGGTTAATTCAAAGATTTGTCTTGCACGTACACCGTTTACGTTGAATGTACTACCGATCGCACCATCTACACCAAGAGATACTGCCGGCACCATCATTTCATCAAAACCAGCCCAAATGAGGTGATTTGGATAAGCTTTTTTCAAGCGTTCTAATAGATAGAAATCCCCTGCGGTAAATTTCACACCTAGCACTTTCGGGTTTTTATAAAGTTCGCCGAATTGCTCAATCCCCATATTCACGCCTGTTAAGAACGGAATTGAGTACACAATCATGTTATTGCCTGTTTCAGCAATGATAGTGTCATAGTAATGCTTGATTTCAGGGAAGCTAAATTTATAGTAGAACGGGGTTACTGCAGAAAGACTGTCATAGCCTAATTCCGTTGCATATTTACCTAATTCCACTGCTTCATGTAAGTTCACACTACCCACTTGTGCGATTAGCGCAACTTGGTCTTTTGCTTCATCTTTCGCGATACGGAAAATTTGTTTTTTCTCTTCCGTAGAAAGCATGAAGTTTTCACCTGTTGAACCGCCTACATATAAACCATCAATTTTCATCTTATCAATGTTATAGCGAATAATTTCACGCAAACCTTTTTCATTGATAGAGCCATCTTCATTGAATGATACTAATAACGCACTAAAAATACCTTTTAAGTTACGCATTTTTCTCTCCTATTTGATACGTTGTTCTAAAATGACATTTAATGTTTTTTGCTTTATTTTGACCGCACTTTCCTGTGATGCCTGTACTAATAAAGCGTAAATCAAATCTAATACGAATAATTGAGCAATCTTCGTGCCGATAGAGTCGCCTTGCAACTTGCCTTGCTTATTCCCATTCACTAAAACAAGATCGGCATATTCTGTGATAGGTGAACGCAAACTGTGCGTAATCGCAATGGTTTTGGCGCCATTTTCTTTGGCGATTTTCATGGTATGAGTGGTTTCCTGAGAATAACCGGAATGGCTCAAACCAATTGCCACATCCTTTTTCGTCAATAAAGATGCCTGCATATACATAAAATGGTTGTTACCCGTGGCATCTACTTGCACACCGATACGCATCAGTTTGTTTTTGGCATCTTCCGCGGTAATACCGGACGTACCCACACCAAATAAGAAAACACGATTCGCTTGTTGAATGGCTTTTACAGCCTCTTCCAACTGCTCAAAATCTAATAAATTAATGGTTTCATCCATCACGTTATTGATGGCAGATTTCAGCTTATGCGCAATATTCAATGAGTTGTCAGAATCGGTAATATCTGAATCTAATACGGTGTTATCTTTGCCATCTTTTGTGGCAAGCTCAATGGATAATTCCAATTTAAAATCACTGAAGCCTTTAAAGCCGAGAGTACGGCAAAAACGCACAAAGGTCGCCTCCCCCACTTCTAAATGGGCGGCAATTTCAGCTAAAGGAGCCTGCACCGCAAGATCGGGATTCAATAAAATCGCATCCGCAATTTTCTTTTCAGTTTTCGTTAAACTGCGATATAACGAGCTGATAGTATTTAAAATATTGCCGTTTTTAGCCATAAACCACTCCCGTATTTTTTGCTTGTAATAAGCAATCTTTCACCCAGTAGGCTGCACCAATCAAGCCTGCATCTTGTCCAAATTGAGCGCTTTCTAATTCGCAGTGATAAACAGCGGGAAGTTCACCTAATAAAGATTGAACTAACGGCAAATAGCCTTCTGCCAACCCTACACTACCGCCAACCACGACTTTTTGCATGTCTAATCCAATCTTCAAATCTGCAATTAAATTCGCAATAGCTTGGGCTGAACGAGTCACAAGTGCGGTTGCTTTTTCATCATTTTGACGAAAACGCGCAAAAACTTCTTTCGGATCACAAGGATCATCCCATTTAGAAGAAACCGCTTCAATCGCTCGACCTGATGCAATGGCTTCTACACAACCACGGCGACCACAGCCACAAATCGGGCCATTAGGATCGGCCAACGTATGACCAATATGTCCTGCTATGCCGTTTGGCTCAGTAAGTAAACGATGATTTAAAATTAAACCGCCTCCGACGCCTGTAGAAACCGTAATAAAGGTAAAGTTTTGAACATCATTAGGATTTTGTAATTGATACTCTGCATAGGCTGCAGCTTGCACATCATTAAGTAAACCAACCGGTTTAACAGTATGCTGTGCAATGCTGTCTTTTAATGGGAATTGGGCTAATCCACCCAGGTTTTTAGGGTTAAGTGCGGTCAGAATGCCTTGATTAATAATGCCCGTTGAAGCAACGGCGACATAATCAAACTGCCCTTCATATTCTTTTAACAACTGAGCAAGGGTTTGATGCATGGCTTGCGCAGCATCATCTTGTGGCGTGGAAATCTGTTTTCGCTGTTGAATCTCACCATTTTTCACTATAGCAGAAGCGATTTTCGTGCCACCAATATCTAATGCCAAACAACGCTGTAATGTCTGACCACTATCCACTGTTAATGACATATCTTCTTCCTTTATTTTTTCGCTGAATGAATGGCTTCTGTAAACCAACTTACAATATGCTCTAAGCGAGTTAATGCAGAACCTACGGTCACACAATAAGCACCAATTTCAATTGCCATTTTCGCTAATTCAGGGGTGTTATAACGTCCTTCCGCCATGACTCGGCAGCCTGCCGCTTTCAAATCTTTAACTAATTGATAATCAGGCTCTTCCGGCACGGTGCCACCTGTGTAGCCAGACATCGTACTGCCCACAATATCAAAACCCAGTTTTTGGCAGTACAAGCCTTCTTCTAAATTCGAACAATCCGCCATAGCTAAACAGCCTAATTCGTGGATTTTTTTGACCGCACTTTCAATATCTACCGGTCTAGGACGATTTGTCCCATCCACGGCGATAATATCTGCACCAGCTTTCGCTAAATCTTCAATATCATGCAAAAACGGAGTAATTCGTACAGGGCTGTCTGGTAAATCACGTTTCACAATACCAATAATCGGTACATTCACAGTAGGGCGTGTTGCTTTAAGATTTTCTATGCCCTCGATACGCAATCCGGCGGCTCCACCAGCAACAGAAGCCTGTGCCATAGCCGCTACGATTTCCGGTTTATCCATCGGGCCGTCATCGACAGGCTGACAAGAAGCAATAAGACCAAATTTGATTTTATCTAAGACTTCATTATGTGATAATTTCGACATATAAACTCCTA
>JAGZRY010000059.1 GCA_018381425.1 Haemophilus parainfluenzae | reverse complement strand
AGCATTAGAAAATGGCCGTCATGATTTAAGCGAGCAAGTTTATATGAATGTCATGGAATTTGATACGGTTGAAGCGGATAGCAAACAAGCTGAACTTCATCATAAATACCTAGATATTCAATTGCTTATTCGTGGCGAAGAAAATGTTGAAGTAAGCGCAACTTATCCAAACCTCAGCTTATACGATGAATATCGTGATGCCGATGATTACCAACTTACCCCGCAAATTGAAGATAAAAGCACGGTAACACTTTTACCAAAAATGTTTGCTGTTTTCTTCCCTTATGAACCACATAAACCAGGTTGCACCGTAAACGGCAAATCAAGTTTCGTGAAAAAACTGGTGGTGAAAGTACCAGTCGAATTGATTTAATTATTTCGATTCATTAAATCAAAAGTGCGGTCAGAAATTTATATATTTTTCTGACCGCACTTTTTTATTATTTAATTACCGTAATTGACCATTTGGCATCATCAATTTGCTCGAAGTTTGTCACTTCATAGCCTTCTTCAGCCGCCCAAGCGGGAATGGCTTCAGTGGCTTGTGTGCAGTCGAATTCAATTTCTAGGCCATCGCCTTTATTTAACTTAGCCATAGCTTCCTTGGCTTCAACGAGAGGAAATGGGCAAACAAGGCCGAGTGTTGGTAATTTAACGATCATATAAACTCCTTATGATGCTTTTGTTAATTTTAAACGTTGTGGACGGATAATGGTGAAGTAGGCGGCCACCCAAGTGCCGAGAATCATCAGTGGCAATGAGACCCAACCTTGCCAAGAGAAAAAGGCAGTTTCGACTAAGCCATTACCGATAGAGCAGCCACCCGCAAGGGTTGCACCGATGCCCATGAGAATACCGCCGAGTCCGCTGCGTAGAATCGTGGTGGCATCCGGTACGCGAACACGAAATTCATTGCTTGCTTTAGCGCCGATGAATGACCCAATAAAAATCCCTAAGACTAAGAATACGCCCCAGTTAATAAATTTACCATCGCCAGTAACGAGGAATTGCATGATATTGGCTGATGGACCAGTGATTCCAAGTCCAAACTCACGACCAGTAGCAACACTGAGTGGCCAAGCGGCAAGTGCGATTAATCCGATTAATACGGCAGAGAAAAATGGATGCCAGCGTTTTTCAAATAATAAGTGAGCAAGTCCCGTTTTCTTTGGTTTTAATGCCGCGACTTTTACGCTTGGTTTACTGAGATGTTTGTTCACATAGAAAGCCGTCACTAAAGTTAATAGTGCGACTAACCACCAAGGTGAAATACCGAATGTATCGTAAATATTACGTTGTTCAATATTGATACTGCGTAAAGTTTTATTAAATTCGCCTAATGGGCCGGTACGCATGATGGCACTTAATAGCATATAAGTGAATAACGCGATCCAACTACCAACTAAGCCTTCCGCAGCACGGTACCACGTACCTGTCGCACAACCGCCAGCAAGAATAATGCCGATACCAAACACAAAGGCACCGATAATCACCGCTAAAAAGGCAAAATTTTCAGCTGGCTCGACATTTAATACACCGATTTCTTTTAAGAGAAAGAAACCGATGGATTGTACTGTAATCGCCAATAGAAGGGCTACAAACATTTTGTTATTTTTGGTGACATACATATCGCGAAATGCGCCAGTAATACAAAAGCGCCCACGCTGCATCACAAATCCGAGTAAAATTCCGCAAAGTAATCCAGTTAAAAGCATAAATATTCCTTTCTTTTAAAACTAAGTAGAGCAGTATTCTCTAAAAAAATAAGAAGATGACGCCAATAACTTTTAGCTAGAAAATATATTTTTTTGATATAAAAAAGTGCGATCAGAAATTTGTGTGTTTTTCTGACCGCACTTTTATTTATGATTAAGCGTGAAATTAACTTTTACAAGAGTTTCCTTTTTTCATTACTTTACCAAAATCATTTTTGGCATCCGGTTTTGTCATATTATTAGGTGCACCTTTTTGAACTGGGTAGATTGAATCCATTTGCCACTGATTCCAGCCACCATCATAAATAGCCGTATGGTCCCAACCTGCTAATTTTGTCATGAACCAAGGTACACCGGCTCGCCAACCTGTACCACAATAAAATGCGAGTTTATCGCCTTTTTCGATACCTTGTGTTTTCCATAATGCAAAAATTTCATTTGGATTACGTAATGTACCATCTGGATCATAATAATCAGCCATATTAGAAGAATCCGTACCCGCAAATCCCCAAATGGCACCTTGTGGTTCGCCTTTTCCTGGAATGTAATCATAACCGCTGACTTTACCGATGTATTCATCCCATGCTCGGTTACTAATGAGTTTTAATCCATGTTGTTGTGCATCGATAATCTCTTTTGGTGTTTCAATATCGAAGCTTGGATTGGCTGGGATAGAGGCGCCAAAATGGGATTCTGGTTTTGGTGTATTCACGGTTGTTTCTGTTGGTAAGTTAGCATCCATCCAGGTTGAAAGATTGCCATTTAGCACGCGAACATCTTTTACACCTGCCCATTTTAATGCCCAGAATACACGATAAGCTGCTAATTGATTATCAGAATATAAGATGATGGTTTTATCAGCTGTGATGCCATTTTTTAACAAATTTTGTTCAATCACATCAGGTGATGATAAATTCCAAATTGGGCCATTCTCAATCCAATCTGTATCAAAATGGTAGGCACCAACAATATGCTGAACATAGCCTTGGGATTTATCTAATGGTCCCCAAGAGACTTCAAAGATAGCGAATTTATCATTGTTATAAGTCTCAGGTTTTTCACCTTTGGTTACGGCATTAATCCATTCCGGCGATACGCTATATTGGAAGTTTGGGAAAGATTCTAATGGATAATCGGCATTGGCATAACTTAGGAAATCATTGAAGACCTGTGTTTTATAACCTTTGTTTGCGAATTCAGCACTAATACAAGCAAGATTATCAGGATTGGTATCGTAGAAAACTAAGGTTTTATCCTTTGTGATCCCTTTTCCTGCTGCGAAAGATTCAAATTTGTCTGGTGCAATCCAATTTAGCCAAGAACAAGAAAATTGAATTGCGCCAGGAATATGTCCACCACGTGTTGCATTTTTATCTTTGAATCCGTTGTAATAACTGTCTTGACGAGAGTCAATAATGACATAGTTTGGATTTTTTAAATTATCCAATAACGCTTTGGTTTCAATATTTTTGACTTGATTATCATGACAAGCAAAAAGCGCAAGTGAAAGACTTAAACCTAATAAAGTGCGGTTAAATTTCATATTGTTTTCTCCTTTTATTTTTTAACAATCCATTTATTGGCAAACCAGCAACCGATTAGAATACATCCCGTTGCGATCCAACCTTGCCAGGAAAAATAAGCTGTAGCAACTAAAGCATTGGTAACAGTGCAACCGCCTGCTAATGCTGCACCTAATCCCATTATGATACCATCCAAAATCCGACGTAGTGCTTCTTGCGGATCTGGCATTTTTAAACAAAAATCGCCGCTTATTTTGGCCATAAAAAATGAGCCAAGTGGAATACCTAGTACAAATAAGCTTCCCCAATTGATATAACGTTGTTGTCCTATTACTAAATATTGAACGACGTTTGCAGAGGGTACAGCAATGCCATATCCATAGTTTCGTCCAGTTTGAGCACTAAGATACCAAGCCAGAACACCGAGTAATCCTATTAGTAAACCGCCTAGGTAAGGATTCCAAGGGCGTTTAAAAGTGCGGTCAAAAAAAGAAAGGTTTTCCGAATCAGTCGATTTATTACCAAGAAAAGATAATCCACAAGTGACCAATACGAGCGCGCCTACTAGCCACCAAGGAGAAATAGAAAGCGTTAAATAGATGTTATCCCATTCTGTGGTTTGTTGGGTCCAATGGTTAATAAATTGATGCAGACTACCAGTTTGAGCAGAAGCCATTGTGATTGCAAAAGCAACCAAGGCCAATAGACTACCTAATGCACCTTCCGCGGAGCGAAACCATGCACCACTCCCGCAGCAATTCCCTAATACCATACCGATCCCAAATAATAATCCGCCAACTATTGTGGCCATGATGGGGAGTGTTGTTTGAGGAATTTTAATGATTTCGAATTCAGCAAGGCAAAATAATCCTATGGATTGTATGCTTACCGCAATGAGAAGCATCGTTATAAAACGAGTATTTTTTTGGAATAATAAACGGCGAAAGCCAGAAATAAAACAAAATTGGGTACGTTGAAGTAGGATGCCAAAAGCAATCCCGATAAGAAGACCTGTGAACATTGATTAACCCTTAATACTAATGTCGATGCGGTACATTAAAACATAATTGATTAAAAAAAGTAATAGAAATTGAGTACCACAATAAAATAAAGTGCGATACAAATTATTTATGTTATCGCACTTTATTGTTTTAAATAGGCTTAAGGGCAAGGCTTACTCACCATAATTTCAATCACTTGGCGATCAATATGGTGCATACTCTTAGACGCAATCGAACATAGATTATCGATGGTGCGATCGAGATCGTGTTCAACAATACCTTCATTACCCGTAACATGGGTTTCATCCATCGCCATGAGTACCGATTTATAGCCAGATGCCACGCTAGTGGACACTTTCATTGCACAGCTATTGGATGCGCCATCGCAGATGATTCCGCTAATATCACCGATCATACTGCAAATCCCCATGCTCACGGTTTCAAATTTGCCCGTAAGCAAATAGGCAATGCCTGCACAGCTCCCCATAGAGGCAGTTGTTACCGCACAAAGGGCTGACAGTTTGGGTAATTTACTGTGGATATAAATAGCCATTAAGTGTGATAAGAAGAGGGCTCGGAGACGTTTTTCTTCACTCACGTTTAAATAATCTGCGACCACAACCACGGGCATAGTCGCGGCAATACCTTGGTTACCTGAACCTGAATTACTCATTGCTGGCAATGTAGCCCCGCCCATACGTGCATCAGAAGCAGCAGTGGTTTCGATCATGATTTTGCTGAGCAAATCATCTGACATTAAACCGCTACCAACTTGTTTGCGTAATGTTCTGCCAATGTGTAAACCGTAATTTTCGCGTAATCCTTCGTTAGACAGTGCGCGATTGAGCTCAGCAGCTTGTCCGATAAAGCGGATTTTATCGAGCTCAACTTCACAAGAAAATTCAAAGATTTCACGTGCGCTCACCTGTTTGAAAATATCATAAGGATCGCAATCAGCACATTCATCGTGTTCTTTCTTAAAAACAACTTCGCCATTTTTTTCAATCAAAATGATATTTGTGTGTTGATCTTGAATCGCTACTTTCACTCGGTCATTATCGGCAAACAACACGGCTTCCGAATATAAAATATGATCGGTTTGATGAATATCGACATTCACGAGCTTTTTATCAAGCATCGCTTTGGCTTGTGAAACTTGTTCTGGCGTGATGTGTTTTAACACTTCCAAGTCACCCTCAGGATCACCGCCTAAAGCACCAATTGCTGCAGCAATAGGCAAGCCCACCATGCCGGTTCCCGGTACTGCAACGCCCAATCCATTTTTCATTAAGTTTGGTGATACTTTAGCTTCAATACGTTCAGGTGTTTTGCTTAAATATTTAGCCGCAGTTGCTGCAGCAAGCGCCAAAGAGATAGGTTCAGTACAGCCAAGTGCCGGAACCACATCGCGTTCTACAATTTGAATTAATGGTTTTTCGATTTCGTTGAGTCTTTCTTGATTCATAAAATTCTTTTTAATCTGTTAAATGCTGTCTTCTTTCTCTATAACTAATATGCGCGCTTCACCTTGTGGATGAGCAACATGTTCGGTACCGATACCCGCATAAAAAATATCACCTGTATGGAGCAATACGGTTTTCTCTTGGCCGCCTTCTTTGTAGCGCATTTCCACCGTACCATCCATGACAGCAAAGACTTCTTCACCGTCATTGATATGCCATTTGTAAGGTTTATCTGTCCAGTGCAGACGCACGGAAATACCATTCATATTGGTAATATCAAGGGCTCCCCAAGCACGTTCAGCCGTAAAGAGGTGACTTCTAATAACTTTATTCATGACTAAATCTGTTAGTGAGCCTCATCCCAGTTCGTACCTTGACCTACTTCTACAATCAATGGCACCACTAAATCAGCCGAACTTTCCATTTGTGTTTTGATGAGATCGCTATAAAATGCCACTTTTTCTGACCGCACTTCAAACACCAATTCATCGTGCACCTGCATAATCATTGCGATATCGGGATCGTTTTGTAGTTTTTGATCTAATTGAATCATGGCTCGTTTAATAATGTCTGCGGCAGTACCTTGCATTGGTGCATTGATCGCGACACGTTCGGCGGCTTTACGGCGCATACCGTTAGAGGAGTTAATATCCGGCAGATATAAACGACGGCCAAATAAGGTTTCCACATAGCCTTGGGCTTTAGCTTTTTCACGAATATCATGCATAAAAGTTTGTACGCCTGGATAGCGTTTGAAATATAAATCCATATAGCTCTGAGCATCCGCACGGCCAATACCGAGTTGACGCGATAAGCCAAAGGCTGACATACCGTAAATTAAACCGAAGTTAATTGCTTTAGCATTGCGGCGTTGTTCGGATGTTACTTCATCGAGTGCGACACCAAAGATTTCTGCTGCGGTAGAGCGGTGAATATCTTTGCCTTGGGTAAAGGCGTTAATTAAGCCTTGATCCTGTGATAGATGTGCCATAATGCGCAGCTCGATTTGTGAATAGTCGGCCGCAACAACAGTAAAGCCTTCGCGTGCAATAAATGCCTGACGAATACGACGGCCTTCTTCATTACGAATCGGAATGTTTTGCAGATTCGGATCACTTGATGAAAGACGACCGGTGGCTGTCACCGCTTGGTGGTAGGAAGTATGCACTCGACCCGTTTGCGGATTCACCATTTGCGGCAATTTGTCAGTGTAGGTGGATTTTAGTTTGCTTAGCCCACGATGTTCTACCAATACTTTCGGTAATTCATGACTAAATGCCAATTCCTCCAACACTTCCTCGTTAGTGGATGGTGCACCTTTTGGTGTTTTTTGAATGACTGGCAAACCTAATTTATCAAACAAAATTTCCTGTAATTGTTTGGTTGAGGCCAAATTAAATGGCTGCCCAGCCAAGACATAGGCTTGTTCTTCTAATTCACTTAAACGGTTAGTGATTTCGTTAGATTGTAGGAATAGTGCGTCGCTATCAATTAAGACACCACGACGTTCCATACGGGAAAGTACGGCTAACAATGGCAATTCCATTTCTTTAAAGAGTTTTTCAAGAGTGGGTTCTCTAGAGAGTTTTTCCCATAGCACTTGTTGCAGTTTCATTGTCACATCAGCATCTTCCGCCGCGTACTCGGCGGCTTGTTCTAATGGAATTTGGTTAAAGGTCAGCTGATTTTTACCTTTACCTGCAATCTCTTCAAAACTAATAGTTTGATGTCCTAAATAACGTTTCGCCAGATCGTCCATATTGTGGCGACCGGTGCTATTGAGCACATAGGACTCCAACATGGTATCGAAAGCCACACCTTGCACATCAATGCCATTACGAGCAAAGATGGTGAGGTCGTACTTGAAGTTTTGCCCGACTTTTTGAATAGCGGGATTTTCTAAAACCGGTTTTAACAATGCAAGTGCGGTTGTTTTTTCAAGGGTTTTTGGTGCACCTAAATAATCTAATTGCAGCGGTAAGTAAGCGGCTTCACCGTTTTCTAACGCAAAGGAAATCCCCACTAAGTTGGCAGCCATATAATCTAAATTATCGGTTTCTGTATCTAGGGCAAAAAGTTTGGCTTGCTTGAGTTTTTCCACCCAACGATTTAAATCTGCTTCAGTGAGCAAGGTTTCATAACGGCTACGATCAATTTGAATTGGTGGTAATGCTTCCTCACTATTGTCTTGAGCGAGCGCAGGCGTAGCTTGATAGTGATTAATCTTGGTCGGTTGTTCGTTATTATTGGTGATGGAATCAGCGCCATTCATCACTTCATTGAGCCAACGTTTAAATTCATAACGGCCGAAATATTCAGTGAGTTGATCGTTATTGCTTGCACCAAGAGTGAGTTGCTCTGGAGTAATATCGAGGGCAACATCGGTTTTGATCGTGGCAAGGCGATAGGATAAGTCGGCCATTTCTTTTTCAGCCAATAATTTATCACCTAATTTTTTTGCCCCACGAATTGGCAATTCAGACACTTTGTCTAAGTTGGCATAAATTTCTGCCATGCTGCCGATACCTTGCAAGAGACCAAGTGCGGTTTTTTCACCGACACCCGCTAC
>JAGZRY010000058.1 GCA_018381425.1 Haemophilus parainfluenzae | reverse complement strand
TTTTAATGAGATGAAAACGCAGCAATCTCAACATTGTGAAGTGGATAGTATGTTGGCAAAACATTTGGTTTCAGTCGAAGAAAAAATTGCCGAACTGACTGAAATTAAACATTTCCTACAAAGTTTAATTACCGAAGATGATCATCAAGCTGTAGATTGTAAAGCAATGGCCCAATTAAAAGCCTATTAAGTGCGGTCTAAAAAATATCAAAAATCCGCACATTGATGTGCGGATTGGTCATTATTCCGGATCATCTGTAAACGCGTTGTTTCGGAATATCGGCACAAAGGTTGCGAGGTACAGCACAAACACAATGGCAATTAAAATAGCCGGAATCGTAATAAAAAACAGCTCGTCCACATACATCAAACAGGCTCGCGAAAGCGCTGCGGTAAAAAGACAAAGCACGGCAAGGTGACAGAGTTTTGGATAATCCAGTTTCGTAAAGCCACTATGCCATAATCCTGCAGTGAGCCAAATCATCATCATACTGCCGAGAATGCCGCCCAGTGTCACCATGTGTAACGGATCGGCAGTAGGTTCATCAATTAATTTATTTATGCCAATCCACAAATAACCAATCGCGGCGAACAGTTGAAGGAAATAATAAGTGCGTACGTAATGTTTACGTAGCAGTTCGTGATGATGTAATTCGCGTAACTTGGCAAGCAAGATAAAGCCAACGGCAAAGGCTGTAAACGCGGCTGTTTGCGCAGGCAGCCAAAGCTCTGCTGCAGTATGAAGTAATAAAAATGTAATTGCGATATTTTTATACACGACATTCGGGATAAATACGGGATCTTTCAATGTACTTTCTTTCAGAGCCTCTGCGCCTAATAGAATGCTTACCCGAATCGATACAAACATTACCGCCGCCATATTCAAATGCACCTGTGCCCGTAATAATTTCAGACTATCAGTCATGGCGTAAGCTGTCTGACAAACCATAAATGCTGCAAGTAACATCAGTAAAGTAAAATTGTCGGTATTGCGATCCAACCAAAACAACCAAGCACAAAAGAGTAACAACGCGAGCCAATAAGCTGCCACTAAAAACGAGGCGGTTTGCGGGGAAAATGGCAATAATACCAATCCTGCAAGCAAGAGCACCGCTAAAATCGTTGCAATAGGTTTTAAATTACCTTTGTAATTTGTCCATTCGAGCATGGAAGCCGTCAGAAAGCCGCCGTATGCGGCTGGCAGCATAAATTCTAAGAATATTTTGCGGTGTAGGATGAGATCATCGGGGCTGATGAAAAAGCTCAATGCACCAACAATCGCAAGAATGGCTGCACCAACAAAGAAGGGTCGCATCGGATGGGTAAAGAAATTATTCATAGTAATGGATTCCTTGAAATTCGCGTGCGACTACGGTTTCTTCAAAGGCTGAATTACGTTCGGATAATGGCGTTGGCAAGGTAATCACATTTTGAACATCCATCCCTTTTGGAGAAAGCTGCATAATCTCTCGGCTTAATCGAGCCGCTTCAAAGCGATCGTGCGTCACTAAAATGCAAGCCATGCCTTGCTGCTCAATTTTTTCCACTAACATGGCGGCTAAAATATCACGTAAATCGCGATCCAAACCGACAAAAGGTTCGTCCAATAAGGCTAAATCACAGCCGCATAGTAATAGACGCAAGAATGCCACGCGTTTTGCCATACCGCCCGATAATTCGGTCGGGTATTTATTCAAATCCCCAGAGGAAAGTCCGATCTTTTCTGCCAGTGCAATGATTTCATTTTCATTGGAATTATCCATAAAAATGGCGATATTCTGCATGGCAGTGAGATTTTCTAATAGACGATTTTCTTGAAACAGAAAGCCCGTTTTACGAAATGTATTATTGATTTCGCCCGATTTTGGCGTTTCTAAACCTGAAATTAAACGCAGCACCGTAGTTTTGCCACAACCGCTTGGACCGAATAAGGTTTTCACTTCGCCTGGTTGTAAATCCATACTGAAATCGCGCACAATGGGATCGCGGAGAATTTCAAAACGCACATTCTTTAAGCTCAGCATTATCTTCTCCACGGCATAAATAGGATTTCCAATGGCTTGGTAATTAAATATTCAAAGAGGGAAACAAACACAATCACTAACAGCACATAAGCCATGACCGTTGATGTATCTAACATGGCTCTGGCATCGGCAATTTTTGCACCTACACCTTCATTGGCACCTAAAAGCTCTGCCATAATTACCACTTTCACACCCATAGCAACCGCGACACCAATACTGGAAATCACATAGCCCGTGAGATGGGGAACATACAAATAGCGGATTTTTTTCCACAATCCGAGTTTGTACGCATCAAACAATTCTTCATGTTGTTTGTTTACACTTGCCATGCCCATGGCTGCACCGGCAAAGGTCAGCGGGGCGACTAATACGATAATGGTAAATAGCACACTTGGGTTGCCAAATCCAAACCAAAATAATGCCATCACAACCCAAATAATTGGCGGCATGGCTAACAAAATCGTAATGACGGGCTTGAGCAATGCCATAGCGGTTTTAAAGCTCCCCGCAATCAGCCCCGCGGCTAAGCCTGCGACTAATGCAATGGTAATACCCACCACAGAACGCCATAACGAAATAGCGATTTCGTTTTGTTGGAAATGCTCGAGCAGCTCAAGGGCTTTTTGAAAAACATCCGCGGGAGCAGGCAGCATAAATTCACCAAATATCGCACTGCCCCAAGCCCACAAAGCAACAACCATCATCGCCACACTCAGGCCGGTAAAACCGCTCCAGAGGTAGTCGATGATGTAAAACAGGACTGGTTGTGGTTTACGGATTTTGTCAGTTTTAATCATGTTATGTGATTCTGTTTCAAATTAAGCCAAGAAGAATTTATCATCTGGTAATTTACCACCTAAGAGTTTAGGATTGAACTCCATCAAAGTTTCATAGAATTGCATGATTTCATTTTTCAGTTCACTGGCTTTGGTCACCGTTAAGCGAGCACCGTCTAAGCCCATTTCAATAGCAGCTTCTGGAGCAGGAAGATAATTAGCGCCAATTTCAGCCGCACTTTTGCGGTTAGCCATAATCCAGTTTAACGCATCACTTAAATCTTGGTGAAGTAGATCAAACTCTGCCTTGTGTGTATGGAAGTATTCTTCGTTAGCAATAATGCCCGCCATTGGAATAAGTGGTTTCGTGTTAAACGCTTGTCCCCATTCTTTCACTAAATCGAAGCCGCGTACAATCTCCGTACCGACAATTTTAGCTTTCTGCACAACTGCACTTGCCATTGGTTCTGGCAAGATTGCCGCATGGAAATCTTTAAGCAAGAACAAACCAATTGCTTCAGTTGGTGTCGCCGCATAGGTGATATCCACTTTATTAATATCAATATTTAGTTTTTTCAGTAAAGCTTGCAACACGATGTCTGGCATATCGTTTTTAAATGGCACAAGGATTTTTTTACCCACTAATTCTTGCGGTGAAGTAATAGCACCACCTTTACACATCAACTGCGTAATCCCATTGGTAAGAATATTTACCATGCCAACTTGTTGCCCTTGATTACGTAAATTCACACCGACATTACTTGGGCTCATCATCACCTTAAATTGCCCACTTGCTACACCCGCACGCAACTGATCAGGCGAACGCCAAATTTCTAATGCTACATCCGCTTGTTTGGCTAATTTACCTTGTGCTGCCGCCACCGCAATGGTCACACTTGGCATCGCTGGTGCGCCATAAATGGTAAATTGCTCTTTTGTTGCTGCAAAGAGAGAAGGCGACATGCCCGCTGCCGTGAGTGCTGCGCTCATTCTTAAAAAATCACGTCTATTCATTGTCATGATTATCTCCTTATAATGAAACAAGTCTAACACTTGTATTTTGATAATAGTTTTCATTTATTATCTTACTAGCTGTGACTAAAGTAAAGAAAGACAAAAGTGCGGTCAGATTTTTAGGTGTTTTTAAATTCTCCTACTTTGTTAAGTCGTAGCTCCAATCCAACAATTTGAAGATTTCTTCGGTTTCTACGCCATGATCTAACACAATCGCTAGCCAGTGAGTTTTGTTCATGTGGTAGTCGGGTAAGAAATTAGGTGATTGTCTCAAAATACTCACCATATCGGGTGGACATTTGAGATTGATAAAATCAGTCTCTCCTTCTTCTTGTAAACCAAGCTTCATTTTTCTGATTTTGCCAATAAGTGCATACCATTTCCCTTTGGCATTACCATGGCGCAAGATGGCATATTTGGGATATTTTTCCCAAAGATATTCTGGCTGCGTCGAATATTGATTGGCTGCATAATCAAAGATTTGTTGTGCTTGGCGCATGGTTTGCTCCTTGAATGATGAATGGGTTTATTATCAGCCGTAAAGTAGAGAAAAGAAAGACCGTCTGAAAATTGAATTCTAAACGGTCTTTTGCTTTAGTTTTAAAACATCGCATATATAAGTGCGGGTCGTTTCTTTGTGTATTTTTAATTACTCAGTCACGTGGAAAACTTGTTTTTCAAATTCATGTTTACCGATTTTGACAGTCAGCACATATTTGCCGATTGGAGCTCGGCGGTCGAATGCCCAACAGTTCATCATATACTTACCATTATCAATTGTAGGTCTGGTATAAGTGATGGTATGGAGTTTTTTATTAGGTGATGAAACGACTT
This sequence comes from Haemophilus parainfluenzae, assembly GCA_018381425.1. Classification (GTDB taxonomy): domain Bacteria; phylum Pseudomonadota; class Gammaproteobacteria; order Enterobacterales; family Pasteurellaceae; genus Haemophilus_D; species Haemophilus_D parainfluenzae_O. The sequence continues at coordinate 3,738 of JAGZRY010000058.1, read as the reverse complement.
TGGCATTTTCAATTATGCTTGTAAATTCAATTTTAGCTTGAGCCTTAAAGGTTTCACTTACCGTTGCTTTTTACCAAAATTCCCCGTTGCTACCCAACATACTTTCTCAGTTTTATTGGAACGAGAGGTTTCTTTTTTATTTAAATCAGGTGATGGCTCTTGAGTTCTATCAAACACAGAGAGATAAATAGTCGGCTCATTTGCAGTATCTTTAGTCGTATCTATTCTGGTGCCGCAGTGAATGCGCCTGTTGAAAATAAGGTCGCAATTAAAGCGAATGTTGAGATTTTTTTCATGTTAGATTCCTTTTTATATCATTATTTTATTGAACGATCGTTATACCAAGGCAGCCCATATCTGCTAGCATTAAATTGGATGAACCAAATAAGAATGGATGGGTATTTGACGAAGGTTGTTCAAATTTTACTAAAATTTGTACTTTCTTTTTCACCCAAACCGTGTCTTTCCAAGCAAGTTCCGACGCATCAACGTTGACATCATCTTGGCTTTCAATCACAAATTTAGCGCCTTGAATGGTGAAACCGACAGGCAGAGAGCTGTTGATGATCCAACGTTCGACAGTACCTACTTTAGCCGAAACATCAACTCGACGTGGGTCAAAGCGTTGTTTGTTGATTAAGCCATTCGTGACATCCAATTCAAAGGTACGTTCTTGCGCGATTTTGCTTTCGAGCATAGCCGTGACATCAGTGTTAAATGACTCATTCATTTTTTTACTGAATGCGGAGATTTCACCTTGTGGGCGAAGTTCTAAAACGGTGTTATCTGCAAAATCATTGCCTGAGCTGAACACATTTTTGATTTTGTCGAAGAAACCACGTTTAGCCCCAGAGATGAGCGATACACCTTCTCCTTCGCTTAAATTGACTAATACTTCAGCACGTTCACCTGGTGCAAGAATGAGAGAATTAATTGCTTTGCCTTGTGGTAAAAAGCCTAGGTCTCGTGCAACGAGCAACATGTCTTGTTCGTTATCTAAACGGAGGTCATAGGCTCTTGCTAATGAAGCATTGAGCAAACGCAAACGCACCCAGCCGCGAGGGACATCGAGATAAGGCGCTTCCTGCCCATTAACGAGAAGACGATTACCGACAAAGTGCGGTTGATTTTGCTTAAATAATTGTAATCCGTCGCCGTTAAATTCCATGTCTTGTAAGATTAATGGAATATCGTCCACGCCATATTTATGAGGAAGTTGTGATTTTAGGCTTTGATCATCTTCAATTAACCACATTCCCACAATGCCGCGATAGGTTTGATAGGCCGAGTTCGCAAGGGTGGCAGAACGATACCAACAAGTCGCGGCAGATTGGTCTATTGGGATAATTGGTGCCCAAGATTCTCCTTTTTTGAGGACTTTTGCCGCGCCACCAAATAATTCGCCACTGGCTTGTAATCCCTGAATAGAGAGAGCAATACTTTGTGGCAAATTGTTGTGATAATTGAGTTTTGCAAAGGAACCCGATTTGATGCGAATAGTGGGTCCAAGATAATTGCCGTTAAAGCCCCATACACTGACACTATGTGAGCCATCTAACTTGTAGCCGGTTTCTTCCATATTAAGAATAATTGGGCGACCACGTTTTGCTTCCATCAACGGCGGAATGGTTAATTTTTCACGGGATGCCGCTAATACCGATTGAGGTGTGGCAGCAAGTGCGGTTGAAATTGCGGTAGTTTTTAATAATTGGCGACGAGAAAGACGCAACATATTATTTTCCTTGTGCAATTTCAGCATCAAGTTCAGCGATGCGTTTTTCCATCAAATCGTGGCAGTAAGTAGCAAGTTCGCGAACATTGTCTTTTGTGTAGGATGACACATCAATCGGCTCCATCATTTCACAAATCACTTTACCGTTATCCCAACGATTTAAATCAATTTTGTTATGCGTCGTTGAACACACAACGGGCACGATTGGTACGCCAGCCGCAATCGCTGCATGGAATGCGCCTGTTTTGAATGGCAATAAGCCGCGACCACGGCTACGTGTACCTTCAGGGAACATCCAAATTGACAGGTTGTCTTTATTGATACGGCGAGCAAGTTCCGTCATGGTGCTGTGTGCTTTAGAGCGATTTTCACGATCCAAGAAAATATTGCCTGTCACCCAATATAAAATACCGAAGAAAGGAATCCAAATCAGGCTTTTTTTACCTACACTTACCGTACGAGGTAATACCATGTAAGAGATAGTTACCATATCGAAATTATTTTGGTGGTTACCGATATAAATACAACGCGGCATATTCTCTTTATTTTGTGGAAAACGGTGTTCTACTTCCAAGCCAAATAAAGGGTATAAGCGGCCAAACCAGCGAGCCATAACGCCCACATTGCTTGGATTTTTAAAACGAATAAAGGAATAGATCGTACCGAGCACACAAATTAAAATACAACAAAGTGTAACGATGAGAATTCTGGCGATTTTTAACATAGAAAATACCTAATTAAAATTTTTGGAAAGTATAGCAAATTACACAAAAATGTGTGCTAATCTAATGAAAAAAATGACGGAATAGTTATGAAACCCATTTATTTTATTGCAGATCTTCATTTGAGCGAAACTCATCCAGAATTAACCGCACTTTTTAACGATTTTATGCAAAACAAAGCACAAGAAGCCCAAGAGGTTTATATTTTGGGGGATCTTTTTGATTTTTGGATTGGTGACGATGAAACTTCACCTTTAATCTCACAAGTCAAACAGCAGATCAAAAACCTGACAGAAAAGGGCATAGCTTGTTATTTCATTCATGGTAATCGAGATTTTCTTGTCGGGAAAAAATTTGCACAAGATTGTGGTGTAACGTTGTTGCCAGACTATCATTGTGTTGATCTTTATGGTGTGAAAACCTTAATTTGTCATGGCGATACCTTATGTGTTGATGATGTGAAATATCAGCAATTTCGCCGAAAAGTGCATCAAAATTGGCGACAAAGGCTGTTTTTATGTTTGCCACTAAAAGTGCGGTTAAAAATTGCAGAGAAAATTCGCGCGAAGAGTAAACAAGATAAGCAATATAAGTCACTGGATATTATGGATGTGAGTTTAGAGTTTACGGCACAAACAGTGAAAGAATTTGGCGTTGAGCGGTTAATTCACGGTCATACGCATCGAGAAGCTATTCATCAGGAAGAAACATACACGCGAATTGTGTTAGGCGATTGGCGAAAGGATTATGCCTCAATTTTGGAAGTGACAGAAAACGGTTATCGGTTTATTTAAACAAAAAGCACAGGATTAAACCTGTGCTTTTTTGTATTAAAATGTGCTGATTTTCAACCGCACTTTATTCTACTGTTACCGATTTTGCTAAGTTACGAGGTTGATCCACGTCGGTTCCTTTAATTAATGCTACATGGTATGACAATAATTGCATTGGAACGGTATAGAAAATTGGTGCAACAATTTCATTTACTTTTGGCATGGTGATGATTTTCATGCCTTCACTTGGTGTGAAGCCCGCTTCTTTATCGGCGAATACATAAAGTTGACCACCACGTGCGCGTACCTCTTCAATGTTTGATTTCACTTTTTCAAGTAATTCATTGTTTGGTGCCACCACGATAACCGGCATGTCCGCATCAATCAAGGCAAGTGGACCGTGTTTTAATTCACCTGCTGCATAAGCTTCAGCATGGATATAAGAAATTTCTTTTAACTTCAATGAAGCTTCCATTGCGATAGGGTAGAACTCACCACGACCTAAGAAAAG
>JAGZRY010000057.1 GCA_018381425.1 Haemophilus parainfluenzae | reverse complement strand
GGCGGCAACAAAAGGAATCAACGTAGAAAAAGCAAACAAAAGTTGTAAAGGAATATTTTTACCCCAAACCTTCGCTGAGCTTGGATAAGTCACCACTAATACTAATGCAAGTGCCCACCAACCGACCGAATTTAACAATAAAAGCGGCAAGTAGTTTTCAAATACCCGACCCGCATCCAAATAATTACCTTCGTTATAAAGCCAAAGGAAGATAAATGCACCTAAAAATGCCGCGATACAAAGGCGCGCCAAAGGATTTTTAAAACGAACAAATTGAGCCCACTCCCAAATACCAAGCGTCGCCACAAAGCCTAGGGCTAGGGCAAAATAAAATGGGGTAAATAAGAACAAGGCACATAATACCAAAGCAATCAACACAATGGCTGATAATACACGTTCTTTAAGCATAAGTTCTCCGCTTATTCTGTCCCGCCAAAACGGCGATGACGTTGTTGATAGCAGGCAATTGCCTGATTAAAATCTTTTTCACTAAAATCCGGCCAAAGCACATCTAAAAAACACAATTCCGCATACGCAATTTGCCAAAGTAAGAAATTGCTAATACGTTGCTCACCGCTTGTGCGAATTAGTAAATCGACTGGCGGCTCATCTTGTGTGACTAAATGTTGCTGGAAAAGTGATTCATTAATATCACTCACCGAAATCTCATTATCTTTTACTTTTTCAGCTAATTGTTGAGTCGCTTGAACAATATCCCAACAACCACCGTAATTAGCTGCAATATTTAAAGTCAGTGCGGTATTATTTTCCGTTAACTTTTCTGCTTTTGCGATCTTCTCTTGCAATTTTTCACTAAAACGAGAAACATCACCGATAATCTTTAAACGAATATTATTTTTGTGTAATTTTTTGACTTCTCGATCAAGTGCTTGCATAAAGAGCGTCATTAAAGCGCTCACTTCTTGCTCTGGACGATTCCAGTTTTCACTGCTAAACGCATATAACGTCAAAAATTTAACACCGGTTTGTCGTGCATAACTCACCGCACGGCGCACTGCCGCCACCCCATTTGTATGACCAAAAATGCGTAGCTTATTTTGTTGTTTCGCCCAGCGCCCATTACCATCCATTATGATGGCAACGTGTTCGGGAATGTTATTGTTATCAAGTTCTTTCATTCTAAAATATTCGAATTTTATGACCGCACTTTGGTGTATTCTACACTAACTTTTTAATCAGCGAAGCGGCTAATTCACGTGCTTGCTTATCTACAGCTAAGACATCATCAATGCTTGAAATAGTAGAAGCTGGCATTTGCTCAACCGCTGCTTGGTTAATTTTCGCAATATCCGTAAATTTAATATAGCCATCTAAAAAGGCTTGTACTGCGATTTCATTTGCCGCATTCATTGCGGTTGTCGCATACTGCCCTTCTGCAAAAGCATCGATCGCCAATTTTAAATTTGGATAACGATTAAAATCAGGTTCGATAAACGTCAATTCTTTGATTTTAAAGAAATCTAATGCTTCTACACCACTGACTGTACGATTTGGATAAGCCATGGTTTCCGCAATTGGCGTACGCATATCCGGATTACCCATTTGAGCAATGACCGAACCATCTACATAACGCACCATTGAATGAATAATAGATTGAGGATGAATAATCACTTCCATTTCATCAGCCGATGCATTGAAGAGCCAGCGGGCTTCAATGTACTCTAACCCCTTATTCATCATCGTGGCAGAATCCACGGAGATTTTTTTACCCATTGACCAGTTTGGATGAGCGACGGCTTGTTCTGGCGTAATATGTTCAAACTCGTTTAATGGCGTATAACGGAAAGGCCCACCAGAACCAGTTAAGATAATTTTACTGACCCCTAATTCTTTCAAAGGACAGAACCCAACCTTTTCTTGGGCTTCAGGCGGTAAAGATTGAAAAATCGCGTTATGTTCGCTATCAACAGGCAATAATTTTGCTTTCGACTGCTTCACTGCATCAATAAAGATCTGGCCACAAGTCACCAGCGATTCTTTATTCGCAAGCAAGACTTTCTTACTCGCTTTTACTGCTGAAAGAGTCGGTAGTAATCCAGCCGCCCCAACAATGGCTGCCATAACTTGATCGGCATCTGGATGTGCTGCCAACTCACAAATGGCTTTCTGCCCAGCTAAGACTTCCGTTTTAATGTGGTGTGAGGCTAATTTTTCTCGTAATACCTTTGCTGCATTTTCATCATCTAATGCAGCAAAGTGCGGTTGAAATTTCACGCATTGTTCAAACATTGTCTCAACATTTTTGCCTCCCACTAACGCAAAGGTATGGTATTTGTCAGGATTATGTTCGATAACAGAAAGAGTGCTATGACCAATAGAACCGGTTGATCCTAAAATAACAAGATTTTGTTTTTGCATAAAATTTCGACCGCACTTTGTGCTTTTATTTTTTTATCAGAATAGAACAAGGGCAGACACTTGGTCTGCCCCAAAACATGGTTCGACAATTAGAAATCCATTAATTCTTTTTCTTTATCTGCTAAGATCTCATCCACTTTTTTGATATAGCTATCAGTCACTTTTTGAATGATTTCTTCCGCTTTATGTTGATCGTTTTCGCTGATTTCTTTATCTTTTAATAATGCTTTGATTTTATCATTTGCATCACGACGTACGTTACGAATCGCGACTTTACCTTGCTCACCTTCGCTTTTTACGATTTTAATTAAATCACGACGGCGTTCTTCAGTTAATGGAGGAAGAGGCACCCGAATTGTTGTACCTGCTGAAGATGGGTTTAAACCTAAATCAGAAGTTAAAATTGCTTTTTCTACTGCACTGATTAAAGAACGGTCAAATACTGTTACCGCTAAAGTACGCGCATCTTCCGCAACAACGTTAGCTAATTGACGAAGTGGTGTCGCTGCACCATAGTATTCCACTTGGATCGCGTCTAATAAGCTAGGTTGTGCACGACCTGTACGGATTTTTGCAATATGCCCACGCAACGCTTCGAGGCTTTTTTCCATACGAGCTTCAGCATCTTGTTTGATTTCATTAATCATTCATCTGTCCTTTTAATAAATAAAGATAAAACACAGTGATTTTACTGGATTTTTAGGGAGTTTTGAATAAATTTATTCATAAAAAAGGCGAGATTGTCTCTCGCCATTTTATTCTTTAAAAAATTAACTAATCGTTGTGCCTTCTTCTGTACCGAGTACCACTTTGCGTAACGCACCTGGTTTACACATATTAAATACACGAATTGGCATACCGTGGTCACGCGCAAGTGTGAATGCGGCTAAATCCATTACTTTTAATTCTTTATCAATCACTTCTGCATAAGATAATTTATGGTATAGCTTCGCATTAGGATTTTTTGCTGGATCGCAATCATACACACCATCAACTTTAGTCGCTTTTAAAACGATATCCGCTTCAATTTCGATACCGCGTAAGCATGCCGCAGAATCTGTAGTAAAGAACGGGCTACCTGTACCGGCTGAGAAAATAACTACACGTTTTTCACGTAACATTTTAATCGCTTCAGACCAATTATAGGTATCGCAGATACCATTTAATTGGAAAGCAGACATTAATTTTGCATTCACATCTGCACGGTGAAGCGCATCACGCATCGCCAAGCCATTCATCACAGTTGCAAGCATCCCCATATGGTCGCCCACTACGCGATTCATCCCTGCTTTAGCTAATTTTGCGCCACGGAATAAGTTACCACCGCCGAGCACAACACCAACTTCCACGCCCATTTCAATTAATTCTTTAATCTCTAACGCCATACGATCAAGGATTGAAGGATCGATACCGAAGCCCTCATCTCCTTGTAATGCTTCACCACTTAATTTCAATAAAATACGTTTGTAAATTGGTTGGCTCATTTGTCTTTTCCTTTGTCGGTTACAAAATTTGGCTTATTCTAGCAAAAGAGCGAAAAAGTTAAAAATGGAAATTAGTCAGAAAAGTGCGATAAAATATCGCCGTTTTTATTTTATAGGTAAACTTTATGAAGATTTCAAAAACCTCACAAATTTTAACCACACTTTTTTCTTTGGCTTGCACCATTGCTGCGGGTTATTTGATTTTACGAGGTTCAGGGATGTTTCCTGAGCCATCTATTAGTCTGATTTTACTCACGGCTATTTTCATTATTTTATTAAGTAGTAGCCGAAAATCTTTCTATTTAATTTTATTCCCCTTAGTTTGCTTACACGCAATTTATACGCCGACAGGCTTAAATTTTGGTGCGCCAAGCTACCAATATATTGCATCGGTTCTCGCGACGGATATGTTAGAGACCAAAGAGTTTCTCATGCAAATCCCTGTGAGTAGCTATTTAGCGGCATTGGCTATTCCACTATTAGTCTTTTTACATTACAAAAGTGCGGTCAAATTTGGCGTGAAATTTTATCGCAATAAAACATTCATTGCTCTCGCTACCCTGTTGATTGGCTACAACTTACCGATTGCTGCTCCATTAAAAGAAACAATAGATTCGAGTGTACAAATTGTTAATGAATGGCAAAAATTGAAAAAAATGTCACAAGAAAGCAACTGGGAGCAATCCACATTAGAAAATTCTAAATACCAAGATTATGTGATTATTTTGGGTGAAAGTGCGAGAAAAGATTACTTGCATGCGTATGGATACCCCGTAAATGACACACCATTTATGTCATCAGTAAATGGTACACTGATTGATGGTATGACATCTGCCGGAACCAACACTGTCGCCTCATTGCGCTTAATGTTAACGTTACCTGATAAAGAAAAATGGGAACCAAACTATGATTTAAGCTTAGTGGATCTCATTAAGTCTGCAGGTCTGAAAACCTACTGGTTGTCTAATCAAGGTTTCTTAGGTGAATATGACACGCCGGTTGCTTCGCTTGCATCAAAATCTGATGAAACCATTTTCTTGAAAAAAGGCGGGAGCTTTAATTCGACAAACTACAGCGATTTTGATTTAATCCCTAAATTCGCCCAAGTCTTAGAAGATTCAACTCAAGGTAAACGCTTTATTGTGTTACACATTTATGGTTCACATCCTCTTGCTTGCGATCGTGTTGAAGATTATCCGAAAATTTTCAATGACAATGACATTGAGAAAAAGAACGAATACTTAAATTGCTATATTACATCCATTAAGAAAACCGATGATTTTATTAAGAAAGTGTATGAAACCCTCAAAGAAAACGAGCAAAAAACACACCGCACTTTCTCGATGATTTATTTCTCTGATCATGGCTTGTGCCATCAGGAAGATGATAAACATGGTGTGACTTTATTTAACCAAAACTGTCACAGCCAATTACATCATAATATTCCGCTCTTTAAGATTTCATCTGATGATACGGCACGTAAAGAATACAAAGCCTTTAAATCTGGTTTGAATTTCTTAGAAGGCATCGCTAATTGGATAGGCATTAAAAATCCGAAGCTGACATTAGAAGAAGATTTATTCTCTGAACAAGCTGACAAAGACGATTATGGGCTGAAAAAACTGATTGAAGAGAAATATCGTAAAGATGCAGACCCAGCTATTGATATTCGACCGAATAAATAGGGAAATATCTTAAATTTAAGACAACAAAAAAGCCGATATTCAATATCGGCTTTTTTTATATCTCAATGGAGAAAATTAAGCGTTACCGCCAGTGATTTTTGCAACTTCAGCTGCGAAATCTTCTTCTTTTTTCTCGATACCTTCACCCACTTCTAAACGGATGAAGTTAGACACTGAAGTGTTTACTGATTTTAAGAAGTCGCCTACAGATACAGAAGGATCCATTACGAATGGTTGACCTGTTAATGAAACTTCACCAGTGAATTTCTTCATACGGCCTTCAACCATTTTCTCTGCGATTTCTTTTGGTTTGCCAGAGTTAACTGCGATATCAATTTGGATTTGACGCTCGTGTTCAACTACTTCTGCAGGTACATCTTCTGAGTTCACGAATTCTGGTTTAGATGCCGCTACATGCATTGCCACTTTTTTAAGTTCATCAGCTGAACCTTCACCCGCAACTAACACACCGATTTTCGCACCGTGTAAGTATTGAGCAATAACTTGACCATCTAAGTAAGCAACACGACGGATGTTCATGTTCTCACCGATTTTAGCCACTAATGCAGCACGTTTTTCTTCAAATTGTGCTTGTAACGCTTCGATAGTAGTACCTTTGTGTGCTGCTGCAAAATCAGCTACTTCGTTTGCTAAACCTAAGAAGCCAGCATCTTTTGCTACGAAGTCAGTTTCACAGTTCATTTCAACTAATACACCGAAACCATTTTCTACACGAGCAAGGATAACACCTTCAGCTGCAACACGGCCTGCTTTTTTAGCTGCTTTAGCTTGACCAGATTTACGCATGTTGTCGATTGCTAACTCGATATCACCGTTTGCTTCAACTAATGCTTTTTTACATTCCATCATACCGGCACCGGTACGTTCACGAAGTTCTTTTACTAATGATGCTGTGATTTCAGCCATTTTAAAAATCCTCTGTCGAAAGTACGATTTATTTTGACCGCACTTTTAGATAAAAATATAGGGGCTAAACTTTAGCCCCTATGCCAATTAATCGTTTGATTATTAAGGGCTTCGCCTTACTGCAAAACTTAAATTATTCTGAGTCAGCTGCTAATTCTTCAGCAACTTGAGCTTCGTTACCACGACCTTCTTTAACCGCTGCTGCAGCTGCAGAAACGTAAAGTTGAATAGCACGAGTCGCATCATCGTTACCTGGGATAACGAAATCTACGCCAGCTGGAGTTGAGTTAGTATCAACGATAGCAAATACAGGAATACCTAGGTTGTTTGCTTCTTTAACCGCGATATGTTCGTGGTCTGCACCGATAACGAATAACACATCTGGTAAGCCGCCCATATCTTTGATACCGCCAAGGCTTAATTCAAGTTTTTCCATCTCACGGGTACGCATTAACGCTTCTTTTTTGGTTAATTTGTCAAAAGTACCGTCTTGAGATTGAGTTTCTAAATCTTTTAAACGTTTAATTGATTGACGAACGGTTTTCCAGTTAGTCAACATACCACCTAACCAACGGTGGTTTACGTAATATTGTTGACAGTCTAATGCTGCAGCTTGTACTGCTTCTTGAGCCGCGCGTTTAGTACCAACGAATAATACTTTACCGTTGTTGCTAGCAATACGGGTTAATTCCGCTAAAGCTTCGTTGAATAAAGGTAAAGTTTTTTCTAAGTTGATGATATGAACACCGTTACGAGCACCAAAAATGAAAGGTTTCATTTGTGGATTCCAGTAACGAGTTTGGTGTCCGAAGTGTACGCCCGCGTTGATCATGTCGCGCATTGAAACTTGTGCCATAATATTTTCCTTTTGTTGGGGTTGAGCCTCCACATATCAGCTAATCGACCGTTTGGCACCCCGATTAAGCCTTAATGATATGTGTGTGTTGTTAATAATTAAAAACGCTGCTTTTGAAACCCAAAAACAGCGGTGCCATTTATACCATAAAGTGCGGTCAAAAACCAGTTTATTTTGTTAAATTCATCACTTTTCTTGCTTTAATAAACAATAAAGGGGGACGATGCCGCAAATCTTTAAATTCATCATGCCATTGTGGCTGTTCGGCTAACATTGGTTCAGCCATTTGCTCAATTTGGAAACCCGCAGCAATTAAATCATTAATAATCGTTGCTGTCGTGCGGTGATAGGTTTTGAAAGGTTGTTGAAACCAATTTCGCTCTCTCAGTCCTTCATCACGGTAATGGTTTAAACGATAAGCGACTTGCTGTTTTTTCTCATTTTTTTCCCAGCGTTCCCCTTCTTTATGGCAAGTTGTAATAGGATGCTCTTGGGAAAAAACTAGTGTGCCATTAGGCTTAAGTTTATTGGCAATCAAAGATAATAAAGCGGGAAAATCTTCAATATAATGAAAAGCGAAAGAGCTGGTAATGACATCAAAATCACTTTCTGGTAATTCCGTTAATTTTTCCATCGGTAACTGATATAACGAAAAACATCCTGAAAATTGACCGCACTTTTGCAGATCTTGTTCAGCTTGCTCTAGCATTTTAGCTGAAAGATCTGTTCCCACTACGCTCTCCACATTGTTTTCTAATATAGAGTTGTAAGTGTCCACCCGTTCCACAACCTAGATCGAGTAATTTTTTTCCTTGTAAATCAGGTAACAGGGAAAGCATAGTCGGCTTTTCCACTATTTCATTGAGACTGATTGGGTTAGATCGAAGTTTTTGATAAAGTGCAAAGAAGTTTTCTTTATCATAAACGCTCATTTTGTTACTCATCTCGTTTCCTATGTAAAATTAAAAAGGGCGTATTCGATACGCCCCTACAATATTAACGCGAAAACTTATCCTGCGAAACTTGCAAACCATCCTAAGTTTGCGCCTACTTGTGCCACAATATTTAACACACCGAATAAGATCACAAAGCCAATCATAAA
>JAGZRY010000056.1 GCA_018381425.1 Haemophilus parainfluenzae | reverse complement strand
TGGAAACTCATCATAAATATCTTGTAAAACTTGGCCACGTTCTGCACGCCTAGATAAATAATCAGCACGTTCAAAGGCTCTATCATCGCCAAACATGACTGTATCTGCACCAATATTTAAAGTCTTAGCAATTCGCAAAGCTTCATTAGCACGTAATTGATCATTGTTATATAAAAATAATCGGTCTGTGTTACTAACAAAACTAGCAGGCAAAGCATTAGGTAAAGATTGTCCTAGTTGACCTATCGCTTGAAATGCATTACCTTGCTGCCCGAATGGAGAAATCGTTTCCGTCCCATCTGCATTTTTAATGCTAGTAGGAGTATTGGCAATTGTAGATAATGCATCCGCTGTGCTTTTAGCAATATTTGATACAGTTTCTATTCCTGAACCGATAGCTTGCCCAACTGGTGTTAAACCACCTACTGGACTAGACTGTATGCCGGCATTAGCCGTAAAGGAACGTGGGCCTTGTCCGTATCCATGTATTAACGCTTGAAATTCCTCACGTTCTTTTTGATTAATATCAGCCATTTGTATATCTCCGTTGTAATGCATTATATTCTGATTCATAAATGTCTTGAGTGGAGCCATCACGATATGTTACTCGGATATAATGATTTCCTACAGGTTCAACATGAACGATACCAATAGCTTGGTTACTTGCACCGCTTATTGTAGAGGAATAATCGTCTCCGTCACCAAAGAATGGTTTACTTGTACTACGTAATGTACTTGTTGCGACTGCAGCATCGAAGATTTCATCTTTTTCCGCATCTGTAGGTGGTCTATGATGTTTAACCTTAAATTCCTCAATACGTCCAGCCATTTCTTGTTTAACACCATATTTAAAACTGCCTGCCAATGTTTTGTCTTCAGGCATAACTGTAGAAAGTTTATATTCATATGGTGTCAAGTCAATATTACTAGCCTTTTTGTTGTTATCATCAATTTCAAGTAATGATGCATCAAGTTCATCATCCATTACTTTATTAGGCAACACACGTTCAGCATATGCCCGAGTTTGTTCATATGTATGAGATTTTGCATATTGCTTGATACCCCATTTTTCTTGAGGTGTCATTTTCAAGCTCTTCTCATAGATTTTATCTAGCTTAGGACGTTCACTCGCCATTTTTCCACTCCAGTATTCTTGCTCTTCAGGAGTTGTGGCACCTGCCAATTGAACCTGTGCATATTGGAATGCACCGCTTACATCGCCATTGGCTATCTTTTGATTCAAGATTATTTGACTAGCTTGTAAGCGATCATTAATAGCAATCTTTCTAGTTTGTTCTTGCAACGTAAAATAATTTTTATATGCCGCCCTAGCTTCATCCTCAGCTTTCTTAATTTGGTCTTCGGAATACTTAGGGCTGCCGCCGCTAGACATTGGGGCATTTCTCATTAAGCTCTTATAATGTTCTGCGCTTGCCGTATAATATCCACCAGCTTTTAATTTATCAGCATATTCATCTATAGATTGTGCATTGATAGCATTATTAGGAATGATATATCCTTTCATCCAATCATCAACAAACTCTTCATCAGAATTGTACATTTTATAATAATTTGTACCACCATCAGTCTGTTTGTTTTCTTCACCATTTGGTTCAACCTGTGTTAAACCTGCGTAATTGTGATTTTCTCTAGCAAGCCTGCTTAATTTACCGCCAACTGTACCTTCTGCATATAATTGTCGATATGCGATTTCAGTATTAATACCATATTTTTTATTAGCATAAACAGCCATATCCCATAACTGTTTGTTTTGACCAACACCACCTTTAATGGCTTCTTCGTTTTCAGTTTCCATCTTGGCTCTAACATACATGGCAGCACTGCTCATTCCTGAGTTTAAATCATGTCCATACATCTGATACAACTTAGCATGTGTATTATCATCATTAACTAATTTATTAATGTTCATTTGACTGGACATTTTTTTATATGGCGTTAGCACATCTTCACTAACAACACCACTTAATGAAGTCAATAAATTTTCAACTTTCGTTGAATCATTTTCTGCCACGGATCTATCAAGTAAATACTTTCCTGTTTGGTCTGTATTAGCACGGATTTTTTCATTAATCTGCTCATCATCTAGTCCCAATTCTTTACCAGTAGACCGATACAAATCACCCATCAATGCAATTGTTTTCATTTGGTCAGCCATGTTGTCAGAACGGATAGCAGAATCACGAAGATTTGTAATTTGATTTTGCGTAGCTGTACTTAACGCCGTTTCATATTGACCTCTTGAATATTTGGATATGTTATTGTAATCAGTTGTCTTAGATGTTTCAACGGCTTTTATAAAGGCATTAATAGCATCATTCGTTCTGAATTTATATTTACCCATGATTTCACGTTGTATTTTATCTACACCAGCATTATAGTCAGGCAATATAGATTGAGCATTCATTCCTTTACGATTCATCAGCCCGTCTTTATCATCATTCAACAGTTGGTTAGTACTATTATTGAACTCATTAATAGCATTGGTTACATCGATGTAATCTTTTCGTTTGTCAATTTCCATCCATGTATTTGTTGCATCTTGTAAGGCTTTACTCATAGCATTTAAGCCACTTACATTACCACCATATGCCGTTTCATTACTAGAAGCCTGTGTGCTACCTTGAATTGTATTTAATTTTTGGGTTGGATCATAATTAACAAATTTCATATCCTACCTCATTTTATAATCACGCTTAACAGTCACTACCGGACCCCTATCTGTATACCCTACAGGGTCACCACCATATGTAGTCTTCATCTTGCCACCTGCGTATTGTTGTTTAAGACCATACATAGATGATGCGGCACCAAGAATGCTACCTACCATTGCCAAATTGCCTTGACGTCGTGCATTTTTAGCAGAAGCACGTGCGGCATTAGCCTCATTCTGATAGTTCATACCGTTCAAATATTCATTGTAAATAGCATTATTCTTATTTTGTTCCCAATTGTAGATGTCTTTGTTGTATTCATCATAACTAGATGCCATCAATTGTAATGGGGACCCTGCCATTTGCAATCCTCCTGCCCCTGCCTCGGCTGCATTTGTGCCAGCTACAAGCTTCATGCGGTTATCCATCTTGTCCCGCTCTTGTAATTGTTGCATAGCAATTTGTTCTTGTTTGCGGTCAGATATTCGCTTATTAGCCTCAGCCGCTTGTGCTTGGGCGTTGTACATCGAAACTTGCGCTTTTGTTTGTTGATTTTGCGCAATCATCCCTATGCCGGTGCTGACTGCGGTTAAGATTGCCGCTGCGGGTAAGCACATATGAAGTCCTCCTTCTTAAGAGTGAATAATTCTAAATCGCCAACTTTTACAGTTGGATGAATAATGGCCCCAATCGATTCGAGCCATCGCTTTGTTTTAATGTTAGTTGTGTGAACGTAATTAAATAGCCATTCCCTAGTCTCTAACCATTCAGCAATAACTTGATTGCTTAACTTGATAAAACGCATCTGCCATCGCATATCGTTTTCTAATACTTTATTACCTAGAAAATAAATCCCATACATTCCGTTAACTGGTTCTTTTGCAATCCCATATACGCAAATAGCCACATCGTCTTCTACAACGACATGGCTATCATAATCAGATTTGCAAATCTCGGAACAGAAATCTTTGAAAGGGTATAAACGATTCACCTCTTGGACTTCTATGGCGTCTATTGCCCTTAGGTTAACTTCTAGGTCCTGAATTAATTTATCTCGCCGTGTAGGCTCAATTTCGTCAATTTTATAGTCCCGGAACATCTCTTAGTCCTCCGCCAATTTCAACAATACGAGTTATCGATAATAAATTAAATGGGAATGGATCACTATGCTTAATACATATCGATGTATCGGTTGAATAATTTATTCCCATTTTAGGTAGGATTACAGGCTTATCACCTGTAAACAATTCATTTGGTGGTAATGTAATATCATCCATTCTGTCAAATGTACGGCCAACTTTGCCGCCAAACGATTTATACATGCGAAGCACTACTCTTGATACTGTAGCAACTCGGCCTTGTAAAGTACCATCGTTTATTTGTTGTTCTACGTTAGGTATTTTAATTTTAGTAGTGTAAGGCAAACCAACAGTAATTACATTTGCTTTGCCATCCAATTTAATAACACCAGTTGGTGGTACTACCCTAGATGGCATCTGTTGTCCATCAATTACTATGTCTACCATTTGCCCTACTAAATGAGGTGCGTTGATGTAATCAGTCTTAATTGAATTAGCGACTTTAACATAGCAATCTAAGAACACATCGGAGTTATCTTCTGTATACAACGGAATACTACGTTCAATGCATTTCACACTCTTATTATTAATCACACGATCCACAACAAAATAGATTGTGTCTTGCTCACCCTCTGCTACACTCTCTACATATCGATATTTACCATTCGTTACAAAGTGCGACCATCCATACACTTTTTGTTCTGGGATATAAGTTAAACAGTTGAGTTGCCCATCATCTCGAACGTAATAAATAATACTGTCAGGGTCTTGTGCATAAGCACTTGTTACTGCCAGATGACCTTTAACCAATGTTTTAACAAACAATGTAAGGTCTTGCCCTGTGTAGTTGTCGCTCTCATAAGAGTAACCCATATCACGAACAGTACCGCCACGCTCTTGAACAAACACGCACCGATTACCTATGAATTGAGGTTCACACGATAAGGCCCCTCGTTGGGTTTGTGTTTTTAAATTGCAGTTGGTAGGCGTAATGGTTTTATCACCTCTTACAATCCACTCATTACCGCTTGTAAGAATGATTAGATCGTTAGCTGGTACGAGATGACGAATCTCACACATCTTGCGATTAATAACCGGCAAGGTGATTGCACTATCATCTGTGATAGTGCCTTCCACCTTTTCGACACCAAAATTTGGATAATCACCAGTACGGCTAAACCATATGAAGTTAGGCTTGCTATCAGTAGCAGCAACTACAAATCGGTCTTGATAGAATGTACAAAGTTTAGGATAACCTCTGCCTCTATTCCAACTGCCTAATTTCCATTGGTAGCTAGGCTCACCCTCTTTAATACCATTCAGAACATTAACCTTTGCATTCTTAGCATCAGTTACGCTTTTAATCTCAACGATACCATATTGAGTGAACGGCATAATAGATAAGTCGCAATTCACAGAACCACTCTTAATATCCGATACATATTTAAGCCTTGCTCCAGCCTCTATCTTTCCTGTATCAGTAACATTGTAGTCATTCTTAGATGTATACGTTCTGTAATCTTTCCAAGTCTGACCGTCATTGTTAGAAATCTGTAACTTGACTGTACCCTCCCATGTGCCGTGCGTTGTGAATTTCCATGATAACTCGGTATCAGTACTAAATGCTCTAACATTGTAATTGATGTTGTTGTAGGTTTTTTCGATAGTCTGTGCTTGCATATAGCGTTTTACTTTTTTCTCTACCACTTCGCCAGCTGACTTAGTATGTACCGCCTCAACGTAATATGCAATCTGAATAACACTACCTACCATATCTTGTGTGAAGAGGTCTTTTGTGGATGTGATCGTATCGCCATTAACTGTCAATGTATGCCCATTGTCCGTGTTGATTTCATCATAAGGTTGTTCAGTTAGCTTATATGTACTCATTCTCCAGTCAGTATCACTATATCGTGATAGCGTTTGAATAGGGTACTTGCCACTACAGATGAACATAACATCACCAGATTGGTTACAATTTAAATCAAACAATATATCGCTAGTGAAAGGAGTCGTAACTTCAATACCGGTATAAATTCCGTAATTCCATACACGAATATATTTGTCACCAAATTCGAGCATGAAAGAATTATTGGTGTTTGTCGTAAATTCAAATAATCGTGTTGGCTTATCACTATATTTAACTTGCCCCACGTATTGGCTGCCTTGACGTTTTGCAACGGCTCCATATGGACGAATAACCACATTCTCCGCTTCCAATAAGGCACTTTTGTATTGCTCTAAATCAAAGCGACTTGAAACATCTGGCGATACTTCACCAGTTGTAAACGCTAGCTGTGATATGTATATCGGATTACTCATTACCAATCCCTCGCTTTCACGTAGCTAGATATATATACTGTATCTTGCTTACGTTCTTTAGCATTCATTCCTTTAGCTTCTTGAACTGCAGCTTGATACAACTTGTATGCTTGGTCAAACAATCCTCTATCACCAGTCAGTGGCATAGCTAATGCGCTAGCCAGTTTACACTGCAGCATATAAAGGGATATAGAATCCCAAACGTCTAAATCTGTCACGTCATATATATAATCAATGAATGCTAGTGGCACATCGCTCACTATGCATTTTTTGTTATTTCCAATATTAAATATATTGTATTCCGGTTGCGATTCAGCATGGAAGCGATCGCCTTGTGGAATAACACCTAAAATGCGGATACACTTTTCAGGGTACGTATATACATAATTCCACCCATTAATTTTATGAGCGGACAAAACTAATCTTTCATTTTTGCGAGCAAAATTCCATTCAAATTGTCGCAATACCAACTGTCTAGTTGGGTCATATTGCATACGGCATTGGCGACCTTGCTCAGTTTCTTCTTCAAGTGAATAAAGCAATCCTGCGTTAATTAATGCAAGTGCTTGATTACAAATATCAGTAGGTGTCATATTTCCCCCTATATGGTAATAGAGGGATGCATAAGCACCCCTCATATTGTCACTTATTCTTCCGTAGTATCGGTTTTCTTTTTGTTTGTTTTCTTAGGCTTTTCATTGCCAGTATTTTCATCTGGTGGATTTTCATTGCCGGCATTGTCACCTTCAGTATTTTCATCTGGTGGATTTTTGTCACCCGGCTCTGTTTCAGGAGGCTGAGTTTCAGTAGACGGTTCTTTGTCTTTAGCATTAGATTTTGGGTTAAAGATTTTTGCCACTTCATCTTCGTTACCAGAGAAAAGCTGTTTGAAATAATCAGGCTCAAATTCTTTAATTTCTTCTTCAGAGAAATTAATAGTTTCACCTTCTTGAATTAATCCACGATTACCATGGTACATCGTTACGTTAGCTGTAAAAATCATAGTCTCACCTCTTATTTCAAATTCACACCATCTGTTAAGAATGATGTAATCGTAGCGGCAGTCATATTATTCGCATTGATGCGAATAAACTTTTTAGCACCTGCAGGAAGTCGACCTTTGTATTCTGTGCCAGCTTTAGAGTTCTGTGGCAATGTAATTCCGGTTAGCAATACAGCATCAGCCATATTTTCTTTGTCAGAAGTGTAAACATTAAATAAAGGCGTACCCGTAACATCTTTATCTAAACGAATATACAACCACAAGGCAACGGCAGCATCGCCACCGTTCCCATTCATCACTACATCAGAATTTGTATTTGCAGTGATTTCTTTTTTCCAAAAGAATGTATTTTGAGTATCAATAATCATTGAATTATGTCCCTTTCTTTACGCAATAACACGAGATTCAGTGCTTAGCAATGCATCAATTTTACGAACTGGCACACCGTTTGCACGAGTAACAAGTTTACCCATTTCCATATCTTCAGTGATAGTGGAACCATGTTTTGTGTTCTTTTGCAAACGTAAGAATGTACGCAATGTACGGTTCATATACCAAACGCGACGAACACCACCAAGATTAGGAATACGTTCTTCCGCTTCAATCATTAAGTTGATAAGATCTGCACCGGCTTTAGCATCATTTGTCAATTTCGTAACGTCGATGTTAGCAATACGAACGACATTTCTCCAGTCCCGTACAGTTAAACCAACATCATGTTTAAAGTGTGTACGATATGCCTCGAACATGGATCCATCTTCTTTAGTAACAGTAACAACACCTTTATCTTCTTGGTGCAAGCCTGCTGCAGAACCTTCAGGATAAATGCCATGAACGGACAAAGGACCCCAACCAACAAGCCAAATAGATGCCAAGTTACCTGTGCCACCTGCATCAAGAATGTTTTCTGCACTTGCTGCCTTCTTAATATCAAGAGTATTGAAGCGAGGAGCCAAGCCAATGAATTTTTCTGGCGTATTTTCATCGCCATAGAAGATTGTACGACATAATTCCTGCCCCATGGATTCAACGAATGCTTTATCTTCAGTTGCACGGAAGGATGCTTTATCTTTGGATTTATCAACAAGCGCTTTATCAGTTTGCGAATATGCTTCAAGCATACCGCAATTGTCGGTAATTTGACGTGTGGAGGATTTAGACGCTTGAACACCGCCATATAATTTACGCCATGTAACATCTGGCAAACCAGTACGTACAGTCGTTACAAAGCTAGACCCTTGGTTACATTCGACCATCGTCATATCTTGAATGATTTCAGTGGATTGGTCTAATTGCTCAATAATTTGAGCGACATTACCATTAGGATCCATTCGTTTTTGCAAATCTAAAAGTGTTAAATTTTGAGTTCCAATTGTAGCCATTAATTATTTACCTCATTTCTTAATACATAGATGGATACAT
>JAGZRY010000055.1 GCA_018381425.1 Haemophilus parainfluenzae | reverse complement strand
CCTACAAATCACCCAAATGCCATCTGTTTCAACATTGAAAGGTTTAGGCTCAATTGACCCAACCGATCCCGTTTATATGGGCATGATTGGTATGCACGGCACAAGAGCTGCAAATATTGCCGTACAAGAATGTGATTTATTGTTAGCATGCGGTGCGCGTTTTGATGACCGTGTAACAGGTAAATTAGATAGTTTTGCACCACACGCGAAAGTGATCCATTGTGATATTGATGCAGCAGAAATCAATAAACTTCGTGTGGCAAATGTTGCTCTTCAGGGGGATTTAATTCAAGCCTTAGAGGCTTTAAGCATCCCACTTGCGATTGATGATTGGCGTGCACATATTCAAGCGCTGAAAGCCAAACTCGATTTCACTTACATAGACAATGCTGGTAACCGACCAATTGACCCTTGGTCATTACTCAACACGCTTTCTCAGCGTAAACCTCAAAATGCGGTGATTTGTACTGATGTGGGCCAACACCAAATGTGGTCTGCTCAACATATGCGTCATTTCGCACCAGAAAACTATATTACCTCCGCGGGGTTCGGCACCATGGGATTTGGTTTACCTGCAGCGGTGGGCGCGAAAAAAGCACGCCCTCATGATGAAGTGATTTTGGTGACAGGCGATGGTTCATTGATGATGAACATCCAAGAATTAGGTTCAATCAAACGCGGCAAACTACCCGTGAAAATTTTGCTGTTAGATAACCAACGCCTAGGTATGGTACGTCAATGGCAAGACCTTTTCTGGAACAAACGCCGCTCTGAAACCATTTTAGAAGATAACCCTGATTTCGTGATGTTAGCGAAAGCCTTTGATATTCCAGCTGAATGCATTGAGCACGCTGATGACGTGGATGCAGCACTTAATCGCTTATTAAATAGCGAAACAGCTTATTTGCTACAAGTATGCATTCCACCTGAAGAATGCGTATGGCCATTAGTCCCACCAGGTGCATGTAATGCCGATATGTTGGAGGAAATTTAAGATGAATCAATATACTTTTGACTTGATCGCTCAACATCGCCCTGAGGTTTTAGAACGTGTATTACGCGTTATTCGTTTACGTGGCTTCACTGTGACTAATATGGAGATGGCATTGGTAGAAACCCAAGTGAAGTTAAAAATCACTGTAAAATCTGACCGCACTTTTGATTTGTTGGTGAATCAATTGGCGAAATTGCCGGATGTGGTGGAGATAAAATAATGAAAAAATTTCTTTTACTTGTTATTTCTATCTTATTTATAGTTGGATGTACAACCAATAAAAAAGAAATATCTAAACAAACAGAGGTGATCCAAGCCTTTTTTATTGCAAACAATAATATTTATGCCATAGGAGATTTAAATAGCTATCAATTCTCATCTTCTAAATCTGAAGATGTGCAGCATTTCATTAATTTTTTGAATTCTAAAGATATGAAAGCTTTTAAAGAAGCACGCATAGATCGTATTGAAAAAAATAGTGAAGATAACAAAATTAAAGCATTCGTATTTATTGAACTTGATAGCAAAAAATTGACTAAAAAGGAGATAGAAAGTTTATTTAATAAACGTGATGTTTACAAATCCTCTCAGGGTAATCCTGACTTACTTTTTGGAATAAGTCATGGTGAGCTTGTAAAGCTTCAGAATAAAGATGAGATCTTGATTAAAGGAAAGCTCTCTAAACCATTAAAAACAAATTTTATTGAGTATAAAAAATCAACAAGTTTTGATTATGAAGGAACCAAAGAAGGAGCTTCAATGGCTGTTGTTTGGGGAGGAGTTGCTATTCTTATGATTCCATTAGCAATTATTACATTACCATTTCAAGCTGTAGATTCTTTATCTAAATAATTGCATTTATAAACTTAATTTTATCGAATAATTTCTTCGTATTATCTTCTGCCAAATCTCCCCCACCCCTCTTTGCTAAAGAGGGGATTGAAATGAGATAAAATTTGATCTTAGCGTTTATGATTTAGCTAACTAAAATGAAAGCGAGAAAATTGTTGTTCATTAACTAAAGATTTTCCCCTCTTTAGCAAAGAGGGGTGGGGGAGATTTGGTAGCATTCATTAACGAAGAAATTATTAAAGAATATAAAAAACTTTAACAAAAATTTACTTGGAGAGATTATTTATGCCAAAACTACGTTCAGCGACTAGTACTCAGGGTCGCAATATGGCAGGTGCACGTGCTTTATGGCGTGCAACAGGGATGAAAGAAAATGACTTTGGTAAACCGATTATTGCGGTGGTGAACTCTTTCACCCAATTCGTACCTGGGCATGTTCATTTAAAAGATATGGGACAACTGGTTGCAGCTGAAATTGAAAAAGCCGGCGGCGTAGCAAAAGAATTTAATACTATTGCGGTAGATGACGGTATCGCGATGGGTCACGGAGGGATGCTTTATTCCTTACCAAGCCGTGATTTGATCGCAGACAGCGTAGAATATATGGTTAATGCTCACTGTGCTGATGCAATGGTATGTATTTCCAACTGTGACAAAATCACCCCGGGAATGTTGATGGCGGCAATGCGTTTAAACATTCCAACCATCTTCGTTTCAGGTGGTCCGATGGAAGCGGGTAAAACTAAACTTTCTGACCAGCTCATCAAGTTAGACTTAATTGATGCAATGATTCAAAGCGCTGATGTAAATGTCAGCGATAAAGATGTTGATGCCATTGAGCGCAGCGCTTGCCCAACCTGTGGTTCTTGCTCAGGGATGTTTACCGCTAACTCAATGAATTGCTTAACAGAAGCCTTAGGTTTATCTTTACCGGGCAATGGTTCTATGTTGGCAACCCATGCTGACCGCAAAGAATTATTCTTAAAAGCAGGTCGTCAAATTGTAGAACTTTGCAAACGCTATTATGAACAAGATGATGAAAGTGTTCTGCCACGTTCAATCGGTACCTTTGAAGCCTTTGAAAATGCCATGAGTTTAGATATTGCAATGGGTGGTTCAAGTAATACCGTTTTACACTTATTAGCGGCTGCTCAAGAAGCTGGTGTAGATTTCAAAATGGCAGATATTGACCGCTTATCCCGTGTTGTCCCTTGCTTAAGTAAAATCGCACCAAACACTAATAAATACCACATGGAAGATGTACACCGTGCAGGTGGCATTATGGGCTTATTAGGTGAATTAGATCGTGCGGGTTTAATCCATCGCAACACCAAAACCGTGCTAGGAACAACACTAGAAGAACAATTAAATCAATACGATATTATTCGTAACAAAGACGAAGAATTACACAAATTCTTCCGTGCCGGCCCTGCTGGCATTCGTACCACACAAGCCTTCTCGCAAGATTGTCGTTGGGATAGCGTAGATGATGACCGTGTAAGCGGTTGTATCCGTAACAAAGAAAACGCAATTTCTCAAGAAGGCGGTCTAGCCGTATTATTCGGTAACATCGCAAAAGACGGCTGTATCGTAAAAACGGCGGGTGTGGATGAATCTATCTGGAAATTCACAGGCCGTGCTATCGTATTTGAAAGCCAAGAAGATGCGGTAGCCGGTATTTTAGGTGGCAAAGTGAAAGAAGGCCATGTAGTAGTCATCCGCTACGAGGGTCCAAAAGGTGGTCCTGGTATGCAAGAAATGTTGTACCCAACGAGCTACTTAAAATCAATGGGCCTAGGTAAAAAATGTGCTTTATTAACAGATGGCCGCTTCTCTGGCGGTACCTCTGGATTATCTATTGGTCACGCCTCGCCTGAAGCGGCTTCTGGCGGTGCGATTGGTTTAGTGCATGATGACGATATTATCGAAATTGATATTCCAAATCGCTTGATTAATCTTAAAATCAGCGATGACGAATTAGCAAAACGCCGTACCGAGCAAAATGCCAAAGGCTGGCAACCCGCTCACCGCGAGCGTGAAGTGTTCTTTGCATTAAAAGTGTTTGGCCACTTTGCCACTTCTGCAGATAAAGGCGCGGTGCGTGATAAAAGTCTATTAAAATAATCTCTAATCGCTCCTCCTCTCATAAAAGAGAGGAGGATAAAAATAAAGAAAAAATTAACCGCACTTCATCATAACAAATTAAGTATCATGAAAAATTTACTTACCAATCCTCAACCCTCTCAATCGGATTATGTTAACGCGATTGTTAAACTTGGCTCCAGAGTATATGAAGCCGCTACTGTAACCCCGCTACAAAAAATGGGGAAATTATCCGAGCGCCTACATAATAATATTTGGATTAAGCGTGAAGACCGCCAACCAGTAAATAGCTTTAAGCTGCGTGGTGCTTATGCAATGATTTCTAGCCTTTCTGATGAACAAAAACAGGCTGGTGTTATTGCTGCTTCTGCGGGTAATCATGCGCAAGGCGTAGCATTATCAGCGAAACAGCTTGGACTAAAAGCATTAATTGTTATGCCACAAAACACACCAAGCATTAAAGTGGATGCAGTTCGTGGATTTGGTGGCGAAGTGTTGCTACATGGAGCTAATTTTGATGAGGCCAAATCCAAAGCTATTGAGCTTTCAAAATCTAAACATATGACATTTATTCCGCCGTTTGATCATCCATTGGTGATCGCGGGTCAAGGGACGTTGGCAATGGAAATGCTGCAACAAGTGGCTGATTTGGATTATGTCTTTGTGCAAGTTGGAGGGGGTGGTCTCGCCGCTGGTGTAGCCATTTTACTCAAGCAATTTATGCCGGAAATCAAAATCATTGGTGTTGAATCCAAAGATTCAGCCTGTTTGAATGCTGCCTTAGAAAAAGGTGAACCTACAGATTTAGCACATGTTGGCTTATTCGCTGATGGTGTGGCGGTAAAACGTATTGGTGACGAAACATTTCGTTTATGTCAAAAATATTTAGACGGTATGGTGCTGGTAGACAGCGATGAAGTTTGCGCAGCAATGAAAGATTTATTCGAAAATGTGCGTGCGGTATCAGAGCCATCTGGTGCGTTAGGTTTAGCCGGTCTGAAAAAATACGTCAAACAGCACAATATTCAAGGCAAAAATATGGCAGCAATTTTATCCGGTGCCAACCTTAACTTTCATACATTGCGTTATGTTTCAGAACGTTGCGAAATAGGTGAAAACCGTGAAGCTTTATTGGCGGTAACTATGCCGGAACAACCGGGTAGTTTCTTAAAATTTGCCCATGTTATTGGTAACCGTGCAGTAACAGAATTTAGTTATCGTTATGCAGATAATCAAAAGGCCTGTATTTTTGTTGGTGTGCGCACGACCAATGAATCTGAAAAAACGGAGATTATTGCTGACTTAACGAAAAATGGCTTTGATGTAGAAGATATGTCTAATGATGATATCGCCAAAACTCACGTGCGTTATTTAATAGGTGGACGAGTTTCTAATCATCATGAACGACTTTATAGCTTTGAATTTCCAGAGCAAAAAGGCGCTTTACTTAAATTCTTAGAAATATTGGGTAAACGTTGGAATATTTCATTGTTCCATTACCGTGCACATGGAGCCGATTACGGTAATATTCTTGCGGCTTTCCAATTAGGCGAAAAAGATAACGCAGAATTTGAACAAGCTTTAGCAGAACTCGGCTATGTTTATGAAGATGTTAGTGAAAGTAAAGCGTATCGATATTTCTTACGATAGAAAAACAAAAAGAGCGGTCAAAATAACCGCTCTTTTTTATTATCATTATCTTATCGTTTTGATTTAACGAGTTTTTCAGTAAGTTCGTAAGCACGAAGTTTCGCTAATTCTTTAGAAAGTTTAGCTACAAGTAAATCATGATCTACATCAACTGCGTGATTCACAATATTTTCTTCCGCCTTACGTTTCGCTTCACGAATACGATCTGCATCTAACTCGCTACCGCGAATTGCAACATCGGCAAGTACCGTTACTACTTTAGGTTGAACTTCTAAGAAGCCGCCCGAAACATAGATAACTTCTTCATTGCCATCTTCAAGGGTAAATTTAACAATCCCAGGCTTAATCGCCGTCATCAAAGGAGTGTGGTTTGGTAAAATACCTAGTTCACCTTCCACACCTGTTGCTTGGATTTGTTTCACAGCACCTTCAAAGATTTTTCGCTCTGCGCTGACTATTATTAGGTTAAATGTCGCCATTTTTGTTCTCCTTCAAATGACTTGAAGTGATTACATATTTTTGGCTTTTTCTAGCGCTTCGTCGATTGTACCGACCATGTAGAACGCTTGTTCTGGAATATGATCGTATTCGCCGTTTAAAATACCTTTAAAGCCGCGGATAGTTTCTTTTAAAGAAACGTATTTACCTGGAGTACCGTTGAATACCTCAGCAACGAAGAATGGTTGTGATAAGAAACGTTCAATTTTACGTGCACGTGCTACCACAAGTTTGTCATCTTCAGATAACTCGTCCATACCAAGAATTGCGATAATATCTTTCAATTCTTTATAACGTTGTAAGATACCTTGTACGCCACGCGCTACATCATAGTGCTCTTGACCAACAACGAGTGGGTCTAATTGGCGTGAAGTTGAATCTAATGGGTCAACCGCAGGATAAATACCTAAAGACGCAATTTGACGACTTAATACAACTGTTGAGTCTAAGTGCGCGAAGGTTGTTGCCGGAGATGGGTCAGTTAAGTCATCCGCAGGTACGTATACCGCTTGTACAGAGGTGATAGAACCTGTTTTGGTTGAAGTGATACGTTCTTGTAACACACCCATTTCTTCTGCTAATGTCGGTTGGTAACCTACCGCAGATGGCATACGACCTAATAACGCAGACACTTCAGTACCAGCAAGGGTATAACGGTAGATATTATCCACGAAGAATAATACATCACGACCTTCGTCACGGAATTTTTCAGCCATAGTTAAACCGGTTAACGCAACACGTAAACGGTTACCTGGTGGCTCATTCATTTGTCCGTAAACCAATGATACTTTATCTAATACGTTAGAATCTTTCATCTCATGATAGAAGTCGTTACCTTCACGAGTACGCTCACCCACACCCGCAAAAACAGAGTAACCTGAGTGTTCGATCGCGATATTACGGATTAATTCCATCATGTTAACGGTTTTACCTACACCCGCACCACCGAATAGACCCACTTTACCACCTTTTGCGAATGGACAAATTAAGTCGATAACTTTGATACCAGTTTCTAATAATTCCGTACTATTAGATTGTTCTTCGTAGCTTGGTGCTGGACGATGGATAGCCCAATTTTCTTCCGCGCCAATTTCACCTTGCTCATCGATTGGTTCACCCAATACGTTCATAATACGGCCTAGCGTTTTAGTCCCTACTGGAACTTGAATTGGGTTACCCGTATTTTCTACTTTTAAGCCACGTTTTAAGCCGTCAGACGTACCTAATGCGATACAGCGAACTACACCGCCACCTAATTGTTGTTGAACTTCAAGGGTTAAACCTGATTCAACTTTTAATGCATCGTAAACTTTTGGTACTGCATCTTGTGGGAATTCAACGTCAATCACCGCACCGATGATTTGTACAATTTTTCCTGCTGACATTACCGTTCCTCTTTCATTAAATCGCTGCCGCGCCGGCGACGATTTCGTTTAATTCATTTGTAATACTTGCTTGACGGGCTTTATTGTAAACTAATCGCAAGTCATTGATTAAATTACCTGCATTATCAGTTGCCGCTTTCATTGCTACCATTCTAGCAGCTTGCTCGGAAGCAAGGTTATCTACCACAGATTGATACACTTGTGATTCCAAATAACGAGTAAGCAAACTGTCTAATAAGACTTTTGGCTCTGGCTCGTAAAGGTAATCCCAGGTGCTTTGTCTTTTCTCTAAATTATCGGTTTCTAATGCCGGTAATGGGATTAATTGTTGATAAACAGGTTTTTGCGCCATTGTATTAACGAATTTATTGTAGGCAATATAAACTGCATCTACTTCTCCGTCTTTATAGCTACCAAACATACCGTTTGCAACACCAATTAAGTCTTCCATTGTCGGATTATCACCCAAACCGGAAAGTTGTGCACGAACAGGTAATCCTAATGAGCGGAAAAAGCTGATACCTTTTGAACCAATTAAGCCCAATTCAACAGTAACGCCTTTATCTTTCCATTGTTTGATTTCTGTCATTACGGTTTTAAACAAGTTAATGTTCAAACCACCACACATTCCACGGTCAGTCGAGACCACTAAGATCCCGACTCTTTTTACTTCGCGTTGAATTAAAAATGGGTGTTTATAACCAACAGTTGCTTTAGAGACGTGGCTGATAACATTTCGTATTGTTTCAGAATACGGACGAGAAGCAGCCATACGATCTTGCGTTTTACGCATTTTCGAGGTTGCCACCATTTCCATTGCCTTAGTAATTTTTTGTGTACTTTGAACACTGGCAATTTTGGTTTTTATCTCTTTTGCACCTGCCATCTTATTTCTCCGTTACTTTTACCACGCGCTGTTGGCTTTAAAGTTATCCAAAATCGCTTTCAATGATGCTTTAACTTCATCATTGTAATTACCGGTTTTGGTCAATTCAGCCATAAACTCGCTGTGGTTACGGCGAGCGTAATCTAAAAGTGCGGCTTCAAAACTTGCAATTTTTTG
>JAGZRY010000054.1 GCA_018381425.1 Haemophilus parainfluenzae | reverse complement strand
GAGGTTGCTGCACTTATATATCTTGTACTTACCACTTGTCGCTGATCCAGCAAGTTTACGACCGCATTGCGAGCATAGCAATAATCCGGAAAATATATAATCTCTACGTGAGGGACCACGCTTGATATACCTGCCTTGCAATATTGACTGTACGTTATCGTATTGACTAGGTGATATAATTTGCGGGAATACGTTAGTTTTACCGCGGTACACACCTGTATATCTTTGATCTATAAGTTTACGATAATAGTATTTTTTATCTTTATTAAAGCCGTATTTATGATTCATAGCTTTCATCACACGGAATGTATTCTGTTCGATTTCCATAGTATCAAAAATATCTTTAACAAATTCTGCTTTCTCAAGATCGATGACAGCACGTTTATTGTCCTTGATATATCCAATCGGCAGCCGGCCGCCAAGAAACTCGCCTCTTGCCACTTTCCTCTCAAACGAAAATAAAATACGCTCTGAATCGATTTTACGTTCTCGCTCGGCCAGAGACACCATGAGGTCAAACCTGAACTTTCCGTCTGCCGTCGTAACATCGATATCAGGTTCCAATATGGCTTTAAAACTCACATTCAAAGGAGCAAAACGTTTCAGTAATAAATTCCCATCTAATAGGTCCCTGCTGAATCGATCTAGCTTTGTAAATAGTATTACTTCATTTTGTTGCAAGTCATCCAGCATGCGGCAAAAGTCTTTGCGCTTGTCGATGGTAGCTGCGGATATACCATCGTCATGATAAATGCCTTTGATATTGTAATTGTGTTCTTCACAGTACTCTTTCAAGGCTTCCAGCTGATCAGGTACTGATTGTTCTTTTTTTCTTTGCTCATCAGTAGATACACGAGCGTACAAACGGGCGTTTTTCATTTCCATAAATAAAACCTCCATTCATTTTAAAAAGTGCTAAAATAGAGGTATAGAAAAAGTTATGACGTGGTGGTCATTTTTTCTATACCCGGTGTCAGTTGGCGCTGATACCACGCACTCTCTGCTGGCGCAGGGGGTGTTTTTTTATTTGTTATAGCTAATTGTTAAAAAGTACGAACCTTTTGTCACTAGCTTATCTGTATCTTTTATTGCAAATTCCTTATTCTCTATTGTCAAAGGCTTTATTAATCCAAATGTATTACCATCAGCACTTTCATAAAATGGTGTAAAGTAAACGACTTCTGTTTTATAATCTCCTATAGTTTTACTCTTATTTATATTAACATCACTTATAGATAAATCGTCTATTACCGATAATTTAGCTTTTTCTGCTTGTGATGTGGGAGAGTATTCAGCAAGTAATTTGATAAAAATAGTATCAACAAATTTTATTGAATTTTGTAAATTTACATTATTCAAATCATCTTTCATTACATGGATTGTTATAAGATTTAGTGAATCATCAAACTTTAGAGATACATCTATATTGCTTATGGAATAGCCACATTTAACAATATATTCATTTTCAACCACATCTCCATCAGTACAGGATATACCATATCTGTCTTTTATAACTTCTTTAGTATTAGCTAATATCTTTTCAGCTTTCTCACTTATTCTTTTTTCTTTGCTTGAACAGGCAGATATGCTAAAACAAAAACTAGCACAAAGCAACAAAGTTAATAATCTTTTCATTTAAAAATCCTCCCCTCAAATATATATTCCAATATTTACCAGTGTTTCCATAAACTACCTTTAGTAAAATTAAAAGGCACGTTTGGAGTGATGCCTATGATTGTTTAATGCTACCCCAATCTGACCGAAAAGAAAGAGAGGAGAACAATCGTGAGTAAAGATAAGGATAGAGAAGAACTGGTAAAAGCAATCTGCGAAGCAGTAAAAAGTGTTCCAGATTATACTACACTGCAGTTAATCTATATCGTTATTCAACAAGTTAAATAACACTATGGAGGACGCCTTTTGAGGCTAGTCCTCTTTTTTTACGATATTATTTATCAACCCTTCTATAACATCCCAGCCATCATCATCTAATTTCGCAAGAGCACGAATAAATCGCTTTTGAAAATCTTTGGTATTGTTCGGTGAAATCAAATCACCGAGATATGCTGCAATCTCTTCTTCCTTAGATAACTCTCTAAAAACAGGCTCCGTCCCATTTAACAACCATTCTTTGTTAATGCCATAAATCAGCGAAATATAGTCAGCATTTCTTTCAGTCAAAGATATTTGTGCAGTTTCAATATTACCCAAATTAGACCTAGAAATTCCTATACTTTTAGAAAACTCTTCTTGTGTTAATTTCAATTCATTTTTACGTAGCTCTCGCAGACGCTTTCCGCGTTCGATATCCACTTGTTTCACTTTATCACCTACTTTTCGATAAAAGAATAACACAAAACAATATGCTTGTAAAGGACAAAAAAACTTGTTATATGCTTGACAAGGACAAGATATGGATGTATTATGATTGTGTCAAGCATAGGAGGTGTTAATAATGTTAAACGAAAAAGAAAAGAAAGTATTGGATAATTACAAATATGCATTGCTGTCTGGGACAATGACCTCTGAGGAATTGCATAATCTAGTAGTTTCATCAGAAGCAGTTGCGACGCTGACAGATGTCAGAAAGAAAAAAGCGGCTGCTGGAACACTAGCGTGTGAATCCAATACACCACGATGCAGTGAGAAAGGAGAATAACAATGGCTATAAGGATCATTGGTGAATTTACCCAATTTCATGCGGATAGATTCGCAAGGGCGTTATCGTCTGCTATGACAGAGCAATTTGCGCCGCCGGGTGTTGAGTACACCGTCACTGCTAAAAAGCGTGAAGAAAACGCTGCACTTCCTGACGCTGAACAACGCGGGAGCTTGGTGGTTGCATGTGATATGAAAACACCTCGATGCAGTGGGAAAGGAGAATAATAATGGATGAAAAAACAGTAGTAAAAGAAAACTTTAACGAAGTTATGAAGCGTATTAACGAAGATTTTGTAAAAGGGAAAATAACACCTAATGAAGCACGAAAAAAAGTGGGGCTTAAGCCCCTGCAAGATGATTTTGGTAATTGCTACTTCAAAGTTATGAAATAATCAAAATCAGAATCTGTTCTATATCCATTGCTAGGTTTCACAAGCTTTTCAGTTTGAAATCCTAAGGAATTGCATATAGATGGTAGGATTTTCAATAATTCTTCATAAGTGATATCAATATGGAAGTAATCGCGCAGAGAAAGATGAAAATCTTTAGACGATATGCTCTCTAGCCTATAGAAAAAAATATCGTATTTATGCATCACTGCTATAATCGTTTCATCATCGCCTTGAATTTTAGCGGTATCCATAGCTTGCTTCAATTCAAGAAGCGCATTAATTATAGGTTCATAAAGCATTTAGCTCACCCCCTTTCCGTTTGGTTAAATAATACCACGAGGAAGAACCAGCAACAAGTATACAAAAAAAACTACAACATAGCACGAAAGGAGAATACTAATGGTTAAATTAAACCAAACAATCGTGAATATTTGCGATTTTGTAAATAAAGGATTAAATGAGAATGCTCAGGATGGGATAGATACAGATTATCTGCCTGAAGCGATTGAGTTTGTTGTAAATATCAAAAATGGGCTCAATAAAATCGGTGCGGAATTGGAGTACGTAGATGAATCGATCACTAATATTTTAAGGTATATAAGTGATGGTTTAATTATAGTTTCAGGGGAAAGCCGAGGAACGTGCTCTTATTTAGGTGAGGCAATTAGATGCATTGGAAAATTGAATATAGAATGGCCATGAAGAGGAGAATACAAAATGAAAAGAATTAAGAAAAAACCACATACAGCAATTGAAAGCGTTGAATTAAAAGATATGTCTGCTAAGGATATCATATGGGAGATTCTTTCGTGGACGAATAATGGGCATCCACGAAAAACTGAAGTGCCAAGCGCTCTACATTTTGACAGAGAAACAAAAACGATTTTAATTGATAAAGATTTGCTGATGGTTGCTATACAGATTATTTCGCCATATCAAGAAAATAGAGATATCAAACTAATGTCGAGAGACGAAATAAAAAAATGGTTAACGCTGCGACAAAAAAAGCAGATGCTGTAACATCTACTCTTTTAAGCTAGCTATAAACGAAACTACTGATTTTAACTTGTTTTTAAAACGATTTTCAAAGTAAATAATAGTCTTGTCTGTTAAACGAACATTGTTTGCAAGATCATCGCCGAGTGTGCAAGTAATATACCCTTTTGTTTTCAATTTCCAACACAGATCAGAAACATATTCGGCATTATGACCGTCAAAATATTGATTAGTAATACTATCTGAATCGTTGAAATAGTTAGCATTTTCAGGCGGAAGACAATCGCTTAAAGTAAGGTAATCTTTATACATGCTGCACAGTAACAATTTCTGTTCTTTGGTTAAATCATCCATATTATTCACCCCCTTTCCATACAGGTAAATAATATCATAGGGAAAGAATCGTAACAAATAAAAAATAATTGAAAGGAGAACGCATATGTCAGACACGCTAAAAGCTTTAGAATATTATAAACGAAGGGAACTGGAAGCAATGGAAAAAGAAGATTACAACGCAATTAAGCTTTTTCAGCTGATTAAGTATCTCCTTCAAAACTCCTTTGATATCTGCCTGTCCATATCCTTGTGAAGAATCTTTTACGGGGATATAATTTTCATGCTCCTTCATCTGGTTTTCAATGATTTCCTTAAGCAATACAGTAGATAAAATATTGAAAGAAAGGGTATTACGTAGAACGCTAAAAGATAAGTGTCATTGCACACCGGGAAAGGATGAGGAATCAGAATGAAAGATAGGAATTCAAGTGTAGGAGGAATCGGCTTTTTTGGAGCCTTAACGATCTTATTTATAGGGTTGAAACTCGGGAACGTTATCACATGGTCATGGCTATGGATATTGGCGCCTATGTGGATACCTACGATTATCGGCATAATGGTTCTCATCATCTATGCGCTGTATTATGAAATAAGATTTAGGATAGATAAAAGAAGATGGAAAAGATTTCGTGAAAGGAAATGACATATGAAATGTAATGTAGAAATCAAAACGATAGCACAGTATAAGTGCTTACGGCATTTAGAGGACTGGGGACTGTCAACAAAGGAATTGCGTGTTGAGATGGTTGCAGCCAATGCCATAAAAGTAACAGATCGTGTAGGGGAATCTATGGTCATACAAATGGAGCCAGACGGTACATTTCTGGAAGATGGGATTCCTGCGGAGATTGCGCATGCGTAGCAGCTTCCGCCGGCTACTGATCGGTGCAGCTTTTCTTGGTCTTGGCATCTATACGACCATATGGAGCAACGCGCAGACAGAAGAGATAGAAAGACTGCAGCTGCTGAACAGAGTAACAAACGAAGAGCTGCAGATGGTCCGGCAGATCGTCAAAGAGCAGAACGCTGTGCTGCAGGAAAAGAATAAGGAAATCGCGAAGCTGGAATCACAACCGAAATGAACAGCTCTGCCTGGTGAGTTTAGGATAACATACTATGGCATGGATATCACATCAGCAACGGCCAGTGGAGCTGATCCGGAGATCGGAGTGACCATTGATGTTGATCCTGCTGTAATACCATACGGTACTATCGTGTTAATCAATGGTAAAGAGTATGTGGCGCAGGACACTGGCAATTACACAGGTAATCATATTGATATCCTTTGCGAATCAGAAGCTGTGGCAGAGCGACTAGGGACATATAACACGCAGGTATATATAAAAAAATAATGGAAGGAGATAACGGTATGCCATTACGTATATTTTTCAAAGATTATGATGATATGGAACGGCGGATCTTCAATGGAAATCTGTATCAGTGCGTAAAGTCATATCTATCAAAACTGGTAGAAGAGGAAAGAGATGCAGTCTATGAAGAAAAGCTGAATACAAGGCGCGCAATCCACTGCTTTGAATTTCAGTTCGATGATGGAACGGTGTTGAATGATGAAAGGCTGGAAGAATCGTCAGAAGATGATGCGTGTATATTACGGCACATCATCATGCAGGCATACGAGGAAGCGAAACAGGAAATGAGATACGCAAAGGATGCACCGCAGACGATAAAACAGATGCAGAGGGAGCTGCTGCTGGAAATACAGGAAGCAGACAAGAGCAATGACATACGCGTCGCTCTGTGCAGTGATTCCATCTTCATGCTGATCACCAATAATAGGCTCTATGTTGGTGCTTATAGAATCGACGAGAACATGAAATACAAGCAACGGATAAAGGTCTACGACGATATGCTCAGCGCGATCAGAAGAGTATAAAAAAAGAATGTTTCAGCTTGCGAGAAGAACATTCTTTTCATAGTGGGTAGTTGACTATTCAACTTACTTTTATTGTACCATAAAGTGTCTAAAATGCAAGCAAATAAAGGTATTTTGAATAGTCCTTACCGGCCTTGAAATGGATATTAACAAAACGACGGAAAAGGAAGAGGTACATGAAGAAACACAATAGACAACGAGGAAGACCAACAATACAGCGCTATCTCGACTATGAATATGAAAGGGCATTTGATACACAGGCAAGTATGTTGTCAGAATCTCAAATTGAACGTGCCTTAAGAAACGGAAAGATAAAAAGCGTATACGCTACAAAGTCGATCTACTCAGGAACGCAGTTAGAAGTGGAAATATACCCGGAGTTTACAAGATGGAGCCAGATCCCGATCGGGAGAAGGAAACCGACAAAGGAGGAGATGCAGAACCTTAATGATAAGAATGCCAGAAAGCATGTGATCCGTCTTTTGAATGTTAACTTTATGACAGGTTACTGGATAACCTTTACATATGCAAGAGAACCAGAATCATTGGAAGAAGCATTGAAAGATATCCGGAACTTCTTTCGCCGTGTGAACGAACGTTTGAAAAAGCAGGGGAAGCCAAGGGCAAAGTATCTTTACATCACAGAATGGCAGGAAGATGAAGTACGTTGCCATCATCATTTTGTAATAGATCGAGGGTTGACGATGGACGAACTTAACAAGTTGTGGAAAAAAGGCAAACGTAATGAACTACGGCCGATCGATTATGACGAAGATGGCGTTACCGGGATGGCAAACTATATTACCAAAAAGCCGCGAGGAAAACGTAGATGGAATACGAGCCGGGGCAATCTGAAACAACCGACCATCCGGAAGAATCACTCAACGTTCAAGCGGAAACATGCGCGCGCCATGAAAGAAGACTTTTATGCGATTGAGAGGATGCTGAAACAGGAATATAAAGGATACGTATTTAAGGATGCACAAGTCTTTGTTAATCAGGTAAATGCGGGGATATACATATATGCGCAGCTGCGTAAATGGGACCCGATAAAGGATGGTGATAACAGTGCGTGAAAATGTAATGCGAAAGTGCAGCATGTGCGGCAAATACAAGCCGGAAAGTAATTTTAGATTCATGAAAACACAAAACCGGTACAATGCCTACTGTAAGCAATGTGAACGCTGGTATAACGCAAACTATAAGCGGCTCAGGCGGGAACGATAGGCAAACAATCAGTAAATTAAAATGGTGTCCTCCATCCATGTGTTGAGCAAGACAACGACCCTATTTCATGCAGTGGAGAGTTGATAAAAAGGCAAAAGCTCAGCCAGGTGCGTGCGGGAAGGGAGGGCAGTTTGACGCATGGATGGAGGGCATCGAATATGGATCTAAAAGAAATAGAAAAGCTATTGAAAAAGAAAGCAATCATGTATAAGAAGTCATATGACGAAAGCGAGGTATCCATTGGAAGATATCCAAAATATATTATCGTTTATATTGCAGATATAGATTACACTCTACCTGATTATCCCCATACAGGATTGTTTTACTGGATAGTATCGTGGAATGACTGGAAGAAAAGTTCAACACCTAAAAGGAATCAGGCTTATACACCAGCAGAAGCAATAAAAATCATAAAGCAAGCTATGCAAGAGCTCGGCATATCAAAGAACGCAATACAAGAAACACTGTTTTTTTGAAAGGAGAAGAAATGAAAAAAGTAATCAATCAAGTAATTACAGAACATTACGCATTATACAACGGAGATTCCTGCGAAGTGATGCAGGGTCTACCGGACGAATCAATGGGCTATTCGATTTTTAGTCCACCTTTCGAGGATCTGTACACTTACAGTGACAGCCCGAGAGATTTAGGCAACTGCCGCAGTACAGAAGAGTTTTATAAACAGTTTGGCTATATCGTAGCTGAACTATTCCGGATAACCAAACCAGGGAGATTAGTCAGCATCCACTGCATGGACCTTCCTACAACAAAGGCAAGCGATGGATTTATTGGTTTACGAGATTTTCCGGGCATATTGAGAGAGTTATTCCAGGATTATGGATTTTACTACCATAGCAAAATCACAATCTGGAAAGATCCGGTGGTAGCTATGCAACGCACGAAAGCAATAGGGTTATTACACAAGCAGTTAAAAAAAGATAGCGCTATGAGCCGTCAGGGCATTGCCGATTACATCGTTACGATGAGGAAACCGGGAGAAAACAAAGAACCGATAACGCACACGAATGAATCATTTCCGGTAAGCAAATGGCAGGAATATGCATCG
>JAGZRY010000053.1 GCA_018381425.1 Haemophilus parainfluenzae | reverse complement strand
GCCGATGGTAGTGTGGGGCTTCCCCATGTGAGAGTAGGACACCGCCAGGTACTGAATGTAGAACCCCGAGCTGAATGGCTTGGGGTTTTTGTTTATGGATTTTTATTAAAAACTCTATAGAATGATCTCAATTTTTATTTCTCAATATAAACAATGAAAAACTTTCGATATTTTGCACAACGCTATGTTGACTGGGTTATTCGATTAGGTCGAGTTCGCTTCTCTTTACTTGGCATTGCTATTCTTGCGATTTTGGCTCTTTGTATACAAATCTTATTAAGTACCCTTTTTAGTGATGGTATTCACTGGAGTGATATTGTTCGCTCGATCACTTTTGGTTTGTTTACTGCTCCTTTTGTTATTTATTTCTTTACGCTACTTGTTGAGCGATTAGAGCGTTCCCGTTTAGAGTTATCTAAAACGCTTGCTCGATTAGAAAAAAATAATCGTGATAAAAGTACCTTACTGGCTACCATTAGTCATGAATTACGCACCCCATTAAATGGAATCATTGGCTTAAGTCGAATTTTATTAGATGATAAGTTAACGGAACAACAACAGAATTATCTGAATACGATTAATCTAAGTGCGGTCAGTTTAGGCCATATTTTTAGCGACATTATTGATTTAGATAAGATCGACTCTAAACGCATTGAATTAAATATTCAGCCTTGTGATTTTCATTCTCTACTTAATGATTTCTATAATTTTGGCACCTTAATGGCAGAGCAAAAAGGTTTAAAGTTTTCTTTAAATCGTGATGAAAATTTACCTAATTGGCTTTATTTAGATCGTGCACGTATCAGCCAAATTCTTTGGAATTTAATTGGTAATGCGGTGAAGTTTACTGACAAAGGTGAAGTTATTCTTACAGTACAGAAAATACAAGATAATCAGTATCAATTTAGTGTTGCAGATACGGGGGCAGGTATTGCATCTTGTGAATTGGATAAGATTTTTACCATGTATTACCAGGTTAAAGACAATATTCATCGTTCAGCAGGAAGTGGCATCGGTCTCGCGATTTCTAAGAATCTTGCACAGTTAATGCAAGGGGATTTAACTGTTGAAAGTGAGTTGGATAAAGGTTCTACTTTTTATTTAACGATTATTGCGAATAAAGCCCAAGCTAATGAGATGAATGCTGAAAAAGCTATGCAGCATCTTTCTATTTTATTAGTTGAAGACGTTGAATTGAATGTAGTTGTGGCCAAAAGCATTCTTGAAAAGCAGGGGCATTATGTTGATGTTGCCATGAATGGTGAACAGGCGATCCGATTATTTGAGAAAAATACTTATGACATTGTTTTTCTTGATATTAAATTGCCTGATATGTCAGGTTTTGATATTGCACAATATTTGCGTAAAAACTATGAAGAAGGGATTTACGATTTTCTTCCACCTTTAATTGCTTTTACAGCAAACGTGATGCACAGCGAAGAAGAATATCAAGAGCAGGGAATGGATGGTGTATTACGCAAGCCACTTTCTTTGGTTGAATTACGTCAGTGCTTTAAAACTTTTTTAGGCGATGATATTGAATGTATCTCTGATGAAGAAGAAACTCCTCAAGTTCAAGAAGGCATCAATATTTCACTTATTGAGTTAATTGGAAAATCACAAGCTAAAGCTAATGTAGAGTTATTCAAACAATGGATGCCGATTTATTTAGATGAATTAGAAACAGCGTATGACGATTATCTTGCAAACTCAGATATGCAACAAACGGTGTCAGATATCGCACATAAAATTAAAGGTGCAGCTGCATCAGTAGGACTTGTTAATGTTCAAAATATCGTAAAACAGGCGCAAGATACATCATTACCAAATTGGACATCCGATATTGCTTCATGGATAAAGCAACTCAGTAATGAATGGCTTCAAAATTTAGCTGAATTAGAAGCATATTTAGAAAAGTAATTCATGACACGTCATTTTCAAATTTTAGTCAGTGAGAATATGCCGTCTAATTTACCGGCAAATACCTTGATCATTAATGAGTTTTCTAAAATTCAAAATCTTCTTGGACAAGAGTTTGAGACGATCTTGTTTGATGCACGGAAAGGTATCCATTTAGAGGCGCTCGCTATTGCGGCAGGTACATTGAAAATGAATGGCGCCTTAATTATCTTACTATCAAATTGGGAGGAGATTCATTCTCAAATAGATGAAGATAGTCTTCGTTGGTCCGGTTCGATTGAGGCAATTGCTACGCCAAGATTTATGACATATTTTAAGTATTGTATTCTTAAATATGGTTTTCCCGTCCTTTATCATCAAAATGATTTAAAATTTGACCGCGCTTTTCAGCAATTATTTGTAAATCACAATGCTACCTTAGATCAGCAGAAAATCATTGAGCAAATCTTACAAAAAGAATCTGAACTTTACTTTCTTACTGCCAAACGAGGAAGAGGGAAATCAGCTCTAGCAGGCTTATTAGCGAATCAATTGAATACTAAAATTTACCTCACAGCACCGAATAAAAGTGCGGTTAAAATTTTGGCTGAATTTTCACAAAAAGAGATTATCTTTATTTCACCAGATGAGCTTTCCCTTGCTTTGCAAAATGATCCTTCTTTTTCTGAAAATGCTTGGCTTTTTGTTGATGAGGCGGCAATGCTGCCGATTGCTCAACTGAGCGCTTTTTCTCATCATTTTAAGAATATTTTATTTACGACTACCATCCATAGTTATGAGGGAACCGGGCGAGGCTTTGAGCTTAAATTTAAGCAAAAAATTAACCGCACTTTTTCTGACTTTGAGCTTATTGAACCGCTACGTTGGTCTAAAGATGATGTTTTAGAGGCGTTTATTGATGAGCTTTTATTATTGAATGTAGAGGATGACTTTAAACAAACGCCATACGACAAAAGCAAAATATGCCAAATCACTGAACGCTCACAAGAGGAAATACTTTCTTCATTGCCTCAATTCTATGGCTTGATGATATTAGCTCATTATCGTACATCACCAGTAGATCTACGGCGATTGTTTGATGCCAATTCACAGTGTTTTTTTACCGCTGAAAGTGAGCGAAATTTACTAGGTGCAGTTTGGGCATTAAAAGAAGGAGGGATTGAAGATTCATCGATTATAGAGGCCATTAATCTGGGCATTAGACGTCCTAAAGGTAATCTTGTCCCGCAAGCACTTTGTTTTCATGCTCAACAACAAAAGGCTTGTGAATTGCATTCTTTACGTATTTCGAGAATTGCGGTTCAGCCTATGTGGCAGCAGCATGGTATAGGTACACAACTCATTGAATATATTAAACAAAATACCAATTTGGCTTATTTATCAGTGAGTTTTGGTTATACCAAAGAACTGGCTAAATTTTGGCAGAAATGTGGTTTTTCTCTTGTTCATTTAGGTGAGCATTTAGAGGCAAGTAGTGGCTGTTATTCAGCTATCGCTCTAAAAGGGCTTTCTGCAGAAGGGATTGAATTAGAAAAAGAAGCAACGCAATCTTTTCAACGGAATATACCTTTGTCTTTCCATCCCCTCGCTCAGGAATTTAATACCACACCAGTTGATTGGGAATTGATTGGTGAAGATTGGCTAAGCTTGAAAAATTTTGCTTATTTTCACCGCACTTTAGCTTCCGCTTTGCCAGCAATTCGTCGATTTTTAATGAATTTAGATGAAAAAGATTGCCCTTTAATGAGAGATTATTTCATCACAAAACAGGTACCCTATAATAAGAAAAATGGGTTAAAATTATTACGTTCGGAGATTGCACAAAAATTAAAAAAGGAGGCAAGATGAGCGAACAAGAAAAAAAAGGTTGGTTCCGTAAAGCGGTAGATGAATACACTAAATTTTGCAGTGAACTTGGTTTAGATAAAGGTAGTTGTCGAGGTTGTATGCCACGCATTGAATTTGATGATGATGGTAAGGTAAAAAAAGAGAAACCACTAGAACCACTCAAAAAATAAAAGAAAACAGGGTTAATCGAACCCTGTTTTTTTATACAGATAAATATTGAAAACTAGAGTGAATTTGCTAAACTAACAAGCTGTTCATGCAAAAATGAGATAAAAATTGACCGCACTTATGAAAACAACCTATTTTAATTTTGATATTCCGACTCAGCCCAATGATCATAAAATTCTTGGCAATGTATTGGTGAGTGCAGATGCACTTGCTGTTAGTGAAATTGCAGAGCAATACGATGGATTGACTGTGGTTGTGACACCAGATACCAAAAGTGCGGTTCGTTTATTACAAGTTTTACCGGATTTAACTTCTCAGCCCGTTCAGTTTTTTCCTGATTGGGAAACGTTGCCTTATGATTCTTTTTCTCCTCATCAAGAAATTATTTCTTCGCGTTTAAGTGCGCTATTTCATTTGCAAAATACTAAAAAAGGTATCTTTGTTTTACCGATTAGCACATTAATGCAACGCGTGTGCCCGCCGAAATATCTACAGCATAATGTCCTTTTGATTAAAAAAGGCGACCGTCTTGTCATTGAAAAATTGCGATTACAATTAGAGTCAGCAGGATATCGTTCCGTCGAGCAAGTACTAGAACATGGTGAATATGCTGTGCGCGGATCACTTTTAGATCTTTTTCCAATGGGAAGTGCGGTTCCATTTCGCTTAGATTTTTTTGATGATGAAATTGATTCGATTCGTACTTTTGATGTCGATACGCAGCGAACGTTAGATGAAATTCAATCTATTAATTTATTACCTGCACACGAATTTCCAACTGATGAGAAAGGCATTGAATTTTTCCGTACACAATTTAGAGAAACTTTTGGAGAAATTCGTCGCGATCCAGAACATATTTATCAGCAAATCAGTAAAGGCACACTAATCTCAGGGATTGAATATTGGCAGCCGCTATTCTTTGATGAAATGGCAACATTGTTCGATTACTTACCCGAAAAAACGTTGTTTGTGGATATGGAAACAAATCAAGCACAAGGTGAACGTTTTTATCTTGATGCCAAACAGCGTTATGAGCATCGCAAAGTTGATCCAATGCGCCCTCTTTTGCCGCCAGAACGTTTGTGGCTAAGCATTGATGCGGTAAATCATGCATTAAAAAATTATCCTAAAATTAATTTTAAAGCAGAAAAAGTGCGGTCATCTGTTCGTCAGAAAAATTTAGCGGTGTCCGCATTACCAGCCGTGACCATTCAATCACAGCAAAAAGAACCGTTATCCCAACTTCGTCAGTTTATTGAGAATTTTAAAGGAAATGTTTTATTTTCAGTTGAAACTGAAGGACGACGTGAAACCTTACTGGATTTACTTTCACCATTAAAAATTAAACCAAAACAAATTAAAACCTTATCTGAAGCCAATCAAGACAAGTTTAATCTGTGGGTAAGTCGTCTTGAGCAAGGTTTTATTCTTGATGAGGCTAAACTCACCGTCATTACTGAACATGAAATTTTAGGCGAGCGAGTACAGCAACGTCAGCGTGATAAACGCAAGGCGGTCAATCCAGATACCCTAGTGCGTAATCTGGCTGAATTAAAAATTGGGCAGCCGGTTGTACATTTAGATCATGGTGTTGGACGTTATGGTGGTTTGGTCACGCTTGATACGGGCGGTTTAAA
This sequence comes from Haemophilus parainfluenzae, assembly GCA_018381425.1. Classification (GTDB taxonomy): domain Bacteria; phylum Pseudomonadota; class Gammaproteobacteria; order Enterobacterales; family Pasteurellaceae; genus Haemophilus_D; species Haemophilus_D parainfluenzae_O. Next base: position 3,102 of record JAGZRY010000053.1, on the reverse strand, counting down.
AGCGGAATATTTGCTGATCAATTATGCAAATGAGTCCAAACTTTATGTGCCTGTTGGTTCTCTTCATTTAATTAGTCGCTATGTCGGTGGCTCAGATGAAACCGCACCATTACATAAATTAGGTAATGAATCGTGGGCTAAAACGCGTCAAAAAGCCGCAGAAAAAATTCGTGATGTGGCAGCTGAATTACTTGATGTGTATGCTCAACGAGAAGTGAAAAAAGGTTTTGAATTTAAATATGATCGTGAGGAATTCCAGCAATTCGCTGCAACCTTTCCTTTTGAAGAAACGCACGATCAAGCCATGGCGATTAATGCCGTCATTTCGGATATGTGTCAGCCTAAAGCGATGGATCGTTTGGTTTGTGGTGATGTGGGCTTTGGGAAGACTGAAGTGGCGATGCGCGCCGCATTTTTGGCGGTCATGAATCATAAACAAGTGGCTGTATTAGTTCCAACAACCTTGTTAGCTCAACAGCATTACGAGAATTTTAAAGATCGTTTTGCTAATCTGCCAGTTAATGTAGAAGTACTTTCTCGCTTTAAAACAGCCAAAGAGCAAAAACAAATCTTAGAAAATTTAGCCGAAGGAAAAGTCGATATTCTGATTGGAACCCATAAATTGATTCAATCCGATGTGAAGTTTTCTGATCTTGGCTTGCTTATCATTGATGAAGAACATCGCTTTGGTGTGGGACAGAAAGAGAAAATTAAACAACTTCGAGCGAATATTGATATTTTAACGCTTACCGCAACACCAATTCCTCGAACTTTGAATATGGCGATGAATGGTATTCGCGATCTTTCTATTATTGCGACACCACCGGCTCGCCGAGTGAGTATCAAAACATTTGTTCGCCAGAAAGATGATTTAATTATTCGTGAAGCCATCCTGCGTGAGATTTTGCGTGGTGGGCAAGTTTATTATTTGCATAATGATGTGGCGAGTATTGAAAATACAGCAGAAAAACTGACCGCACTTGTACCGGAAGCGCGAGTCGTGATTGGTCATGGTCAAATGCGAGAACGTGAACTTGAACGCGTGATGAGTGATTTTTATCATCAACGTTATAACGTTTTAGTCTGTTCCACCATTATTGAAACAGGGATTGACGTACCAACGGCAAATACGATCATTATTGAACGTGCAGATAATTTTGGTTTAGCACAGCTTCACCAGTTGCGTGGTCGAGTAGGGCGCTCTCATCACCAAGCTTATGCTTATTTGCTTACACCGCCGCCGAAGTTAATGACTAAAGATGCAAAACGTCGTTTAGAGGCATTAGAAAGTTTAGATAACTTAGGTGCAGGTTTCATTCTTGCGACGCACGATTTAGAAATTCGCGGTGCAGGTGAATTATTAGGGAATGAGCAAAGTGGACAAATTGAGAGCATAGGTTTTTCACTTTATATGGAATTACTTGATGCGGCAGTTAAAGCCTTAAAAGAGGGAAGAGAACCTTCATTAGATGAGATTACGCATCAGCAAGCTGAAATTGAGCTACGTGTTCCTGCTTTATTACCAGATGACTATCTTGGTGATGTGAATATACGTTTGTCGTTCTATAAACGCATTGCTGCAGCAGAAAGTAAACAAGAGTTAGATGAATTAAAAGTTGAATTAATCGATCGCTTTGGTCTATTACCTGAAGCAACTAAAAATCTTTTACAAATTGCTGAAATGCGTTTAATGGTGAAACCATTAAAAGTACTGAAGATTGATGCTGGAGCTCAAGGGGGCTTTATTGAATTTTCACCTTCAGCAAAAGTTGATCCTGAAAAATTCATCAAATTAATTCAACAAAATCCAATTGTTTATCGCTTTGATGGTCCATTAAAATTTAAGTTTGTGAAAGCACTTCCAGAAAACAAAGAGCGGCTAGAATTTGTGATGGATTTGGTGAAGACGCTTACTGAGTAGCAAGTAAATAAAAAGGCTGACAAAATGTCAGCCTTTCTTTTTTTACGTTTGATTAGTGAAGCGCTTCAACAACGCTTAAGAACATTTTTAAGATACCGGCGTTTAATAAGTCGATAAAGAATGCCCCTACCATTGGTACGATTAAGAACGCTTTGTGAGATGGTCCGAAACGACTGGTAATTGCTTGCATGTTAGCAACGGCTGTTGGTGTTGCACCTAGACCGAAACCACAGTGACCCGCACTTAATACAATCGCATCATAATCTTTACCCATCATACGGTATGTGACGTAGATAGCGAAGAAAGCCATGAAGACAACTTGAACTGCTAAGATAACTAATACATCTGTTGCAAGACCTGCTAATTCCCAAAGTTTGAGAGACATCAAAGCAATCGCTAAGAAGATAGATAAACCTACGCTACCTAATACGTCAATCGCTGAATCAGCCACTTGGAATTTGAATAAGTGGGTTAAGCTGTTACGAATGATTACACCTGTAAATAAACACCATACGAATGTTGGTAATTGAATGTGTGTACCTTTTGTTAAGCCATCTAAATATTGACCGATGAGTAAACATAAAGAAAGCATCGCGATGGTTTCAATGATTGAGCGTGCGTTCACTTTACGTTTATAAGTTGGGTGCTCAAATGCTTCTTGTACGTCATCTATTTCATCATTCTCTGGATTTTCACCTTGTTTTTGATGATTTAATAAATAACGAGATACTGGGCCACCTAAGATACCACCAAAGACTAAACCGAATGTGGCACATGCCATGGCGATTTCTGTTGCAGCCGGCAGATTAAATTCTTTAGTGAATGTTTCTGCCCATGCCGCACCTGTACCATGACCACCGGTTAGGGTAACTGAACCTGCAAGTAAACCATAAGCAGGATCGATGCCTAATAATTGAGTGCCTAAAATACCGATGACATTTTGGCAAACAATGAGTATTCCAGCAGCGAGTAAGAAGATAACTAATGGTTTTCCGCCTTTAATTAAGCGAGAAAAGTTTGCACTTAAACCGATAGAGGAGAAGAATACTAACATCATCGATGTTTGTAAGCTTTTCTCAAATGTGAATGAAGTGCCATTTACTTTGTATAAAATGGTTAAGGCAATAGCCACAATAAAGCCACCAACAACAGGCTCAGGGATATTGAATGTTTGTAAAACG